>JAOUQB010000315.1 GCA_029879555.1 Nitrospirota bacterium
CCAAAATTCGCCCGGTTCCATTCAATTGCCGCTCCTTGTCGAGAATGGCTTGTTGCAGAATGGGTAGGGACTCTAAATCGGGTTTATGCGGCACCTGCACCCCTAGCAAGACTTGAGGAGTAGAATGCATACATTGAGTAATTTCTGAGAGGGGTTTCTTTTCTCGTCTCATCAGTTTGAGCATTTGTAATCCGGTAATCAATCCATCCCCACTGGTGTGATAATCGGCAAAAATCATATGGCCGGATTGTTCGCCGCCTAAATTGAAATGATCTGACATCATGCGCTCTAAGATGTATCGATCCCCTACGGCTGTGCGAATGAGGGTAATGCCGGCTTGGCGCATAGCCAGATCAAAACCAAAATTACTCATGACGGTTCCCACCACCGTGTCTTTCTTTAATCGACCCCGCTGTTTCAGGTCTAGCGCAAACGCCGCCAACGCATGGTCGCCATTGGCCACCCCCCCCTGTTCACACACAAACATGGCACGATCAGCATCCCCATCCAACGCAATACCAATGTCTGCTTTTCGATCACAGACCATTTGTTGCAGCCGTTCCGGGTGTACCGCTCCACATCCGTCATTAATATTCAACCCATCTGGCTCATTGCCGGTAACCCAGACTTTCGCCCCTAATTCTCGAATCACTTTTGGAAACACGTGGTACCCGGCGCCATTGGCACAATCCAACACCACCCGCAGGTTTTGAAAATCCATATCTCGAGGCAACGACCGTTTCACGAACTCAATATAGCGACCTTGCGCATCATCGATACGAAACGCCTTGCCAATTTCTCCGGCCGTAGGACGAATATGCTCAATTTCATTGGATAGGATAAGATCCTCAATCCGTTCCTCTAATTCATCCGGCAGTTTCATGCCGTCATTGGAAAAAAACTTGATGCCGTTATCTTGGTAGGGATTATGTGAGGCCGAAATCATGACGCCAGCGTCCGCCCGAAGACTTCTGGCTAAAAACGCAATAGCCGGAGTGGGTAACGGTCCCACCAACAGGACATCGACTCCCATCGAACACAAGCCCGCCGTCAAAGCCGATTCCAACATATAGCCTGAAATGCGGGTATCTTTTCCGATAATGATTTGATGGCGCCCTTCCCGTTTTCGAAAAACATGCGCGGCTGCTCGGCCGATCTTCATCGCCATTTCACTGGTCATCGGATCGAGGTTGGCTACCCCTCGAATACCATCTGTGCCAAATAATTGTCCCATTAGATTCTCTCTAAAATTTTACAATAGGAGGTCTTCTTATTACTTGTCGCACGAATTTCGCAAACCTTGAGCGACTTGAATCGCCTCTTTCATGGCACCCACCTCATGCACCCTGAGTATGTGAACTCCTTGCCACACGGCCAGGGCAATAGCTGCCGCATTGCCCGTTTCCCGCTCCATAACCGGTTTTCCGGTCAGTTCTCCAATAAAGGCTTTTCGTGAGAGGCCAACCATAAGTGGTTGTTCTAGTTCGAGAAGTTCTCCAAGATTAGCGAGGATTCTCAGATTATGTGTGATGGTTTTTCCAAATCCAATTCCTGGATCAATCATAATTCGATTTGAGGCAATTCCCGCCGAACGAGCCCGCGTGATGCTGGCGGCTAAAAATTCTTTCACTTCGCCAACCACATCTTCATACGCCGGATGGTGTTGCATGTTTCCACTGTGCCCTTGGCGATGCATGAGTACCACCCCGGCTCCAGATTTCTGTATGACCTGCGCCATTCGAGGATCATCTCGCATGGCACTCACATCATTCACAATTGAGGCTCCGCAATCGACTGCCATTTGAGCCACGCCTGCTTTCCGCGTGTCGATAGATAAGGGGATATCCATACATTTCATCAGGGCCTTGATAATAGGACGGATTCGAGCCGTTTCTTCTTCCTCGCTCACATAGTCTGCCCCCGGTCTGGTTGATTCCCCTCCAATATCAATCATGTCGGCCCCTTCAGCCACCATTTTCTGCGCTTGGTCTACTGCAAGAACTGGATCGAGGAACCGCCCCCCATCCGAAAACGAGTCGGGTGTCACATTGAGAATTCCCATAATCAGGACCTTGGTACCTAAGGACAGGGATTTTTCTCCGCAACGAATTTCTGGGAAGGTTATGAGGGACATTCCAGTCACGTTTCCTAAAGAGGAATCAGTCCTACCCTGAAGGCATACCCCATGCCGCACACTCCTCCGACTTCATCTGGCTAGTCGAAGAAGGAATCCCAAAAATGCACGGTAGAGGATTATCGTCTCTTGGGGGAGATTAAAGCAGCAGTTACACGTCAGACGGCAACAATAGGTTCGAGTGAAGAATTTTGTTGAACAATTTGATCAACTTCAGCACCGTCCAAGACCTCTTTTTCCAACAACGCTTCGGCTAGCGCCCGAAGCGTATGAATGTGTTCGGTCAGCATTCGCGTAGTACGATCATACGAGTCAATCACCAGTCTTTTTACTTCCTTATCAATTTCTAAGGCAACTTGGTCGCTAAAATCACGTTTTGAGCCAAAATCACGACCGAGGAACACTTCTTCATCCTTTTTCCCAAATGTCAGAGGCCCGAGTTTTTCACTCATTCCCCATTCACAGACCATTTTTCTAGCCAAATCTGTGGCTCGTTCAATATCATTTCCGGCACCCGTCGTCACGCTTTTGAAAATTAATTCCTCCGCGACGCGTCCCCCAAAAAGAATGGCAAGTGTATTGTAGAGAAATTCTTTTGAGTAACTATGCCGATCGTCGATAGGCAATTGCATGGTCATGCCTAAGGCTCGACCCCGAGGAATAATGGTGACTTTATGAACCGGGTCTGTGCCTGGCAATAATTTGGCCATGAGCGCATGCCCAGCCTCGTGGAACGCCGTGGTCCGTTTTTCCTCTTCACTGAGCACCATGCTCTTACGCTCCACACCCATTAATACTTTATCTTTGGCATTCTCAAAATCAATTTGATCAACTGATTTTTTATCGAGCCTGGCAGCCCATAACGCAGCTTCATTCACTAAATTTTCTAGATCGGCTCCAGAAAACCCGGGTGTGCCACGCGCAATTTTTTCCATGTCGACGCCAGGAGAGATGGGCACCTTTTTGGTGTGCACGTTCAGAATTTCTGCACGTCCACGAACATCAGGACGATTGACGACCACCTGCCGATCAAAACGGCCCGGTCTCAGCAAGGCCGGATCTAAGACATCAGGTCTGTTGGTGGCGGCAATCAATATGACGCCTTCGGTCGTATCAAACCCATCCATTTCAACGAGTAATTGATTCAGGGTTTGTTCACGCTCATCGTGCCCACCGCCAAGACCTGCTCCTCGCAACCGACCAACCGCATCGATTTCATCAATAAAAATAATACAAGGAGCATGTTTTTTTCCTTGTTCGAATAAGTCTCGAACCCGAGAGGCTCCCACCCCTACGAACATTTCCACGAAATCCGAGCCACTGATACTAAAGAAAGGAACACCCGCTTCACCAGCAATGGCTTTAGCTAAAAGCGTTTTACCGGTCCCAGGAGGTCCGACGATTAAGACACCCTTCGGAATTCGCCCTCCAAGTTTTTGGAACTTTTGCGGGTCTTTAAGGAATTCAATAATTTCGACAACTTCTTGTTTGGCTTCATCAACTCCAGCCACATCGGCAAAGGTAATTTTTTTCTTGTCCTCGGTTAACATCCGAGCGCGACTTTTCCCGAACGAGAGCGCCCGATTGCCACCGACTTGCATCTGCCGCATCAGGAAAAACCACAAGCCTAAAAATAGGATAAAAGGGCCCCACG
This sequence comes from Nitrospirota bacterium, assembly GCA_029879555.1. Classification (GTDB taxonomy): domain Bacteria; phylum Nitrospirota; class Nitrospiria; order Nitrospirales; family UBA8639; genus Nitrospira_E. Next base: position 3,789 of record JAOUQB010000315.1, read on the forward strand.
AAAGAAGAAAGGTAATATACCAAGGCCCGTCATCTAGTGGCTTCGCTTCTATCTGTACCGATTTTTCTCGTAAAACTTTGACCAAATCCGGGTATTCAACGGCATAGGTTTGGATGCGGGTCCCATCCCGTAGAATGGCACTGATGTTATTCTCTTTAATAATAACTTTTT
>JAOUQB010000316.1 GCA_029879555.1 Nitrospirota bacterium
ATATTTGTGTGGGGAAGCTATGCATGCTCTGGGCATTCCTACGACTCGGAGTTTGTGTATTGTGGCCGGGGAAGAAATCGTCTGGCGAGAAAAACCAGAACCTGGGGCGATGTTGTTACGCATGGCCCCTTCACATGTTCGGTTTGGCTCGTTCGAAGTTTTTCATTATCGACGGCAATATGAGTATTTGAAACTCTTAGCTGATTATGTCATGGACCAGCATTACCCGCATGTTCGTGAAGCGGAGAATCCCTATGCCCGCCTGTTGCATGAAGTGGCGATGCGGACAGGCCATTTAGTCGCTCAGTGGCAGGCGGTGGGGTGGGCACATGGAGTGCTGAATACCGACAACATGTCCATTTTGGGCTTAACGATGGATTATGGTCCGTATGGGTTCATGGAACGCTATGATCCCACGTTTATTTGCAATCACTCTGATCATCAGGGTCGCTATTCCTTTCAACATCAGCCGGATATCGGCTATTGGAATATTCGAGCGCTAGGCCAAACGTTGTCTCAACTCATAGATGAAGATGCGCTGAAGATGGCGCCGCAGCTGTATGAACAGGCTATGCTGGAGAAATATGCGGAATTGATGCGGGGCAAGCTTGGGTTGGCCGAAAGCCACGCGGGTGATGAAAAATTGGTGACGGATCTTTTGAATTTGATGGATTCCAGTCGAGCGGATTACACGACCTTCTTTCGGGCGCTGGGGAATTTTCAGCAGGAGACTCCTGCCGCCAATTCAGCTCTTCGTGATTTTTTTCTTCATCGTGAGGCGTTTGATGATTGGGCGGGCCGATATCGCGAGCGATTGCAGGCCGAGAAAAGTCAGGATGCCGAACGGAAGGTTCGCATGGATCAGGTGAATCCCAAGTATGTGCTACGGAATCATTTAGCAGAATGCGCGATTCAGTTAGCGACACGCGAGAAAGACTATTCTGAGATCGATCGATTACTGGAGTTGTTGAGTCACCCATTTACGGATCAACCAGGGATGGAAGCCTATGCCCTTCCGGCTTCGGATGATAGTCCTCCAATCATTGTGAGTTGTTCGTCGTAATGGGGGCATTTTGAACGGTTCCTTTCGCACGTTTACCTGAACCAATTTCTCATGCGACTGATCTTTATATCCATCATTTTTATCGCGCTGGTGCTGGGTCCACAGTTGTGGGTGTGGTGGGTGTTTCGGCAGTACCGACACCCGCGTGAAAACTGGCCGGGAACAGGTGGTGAACTGGCGCGTCATCTCCTGAATCGCTTTGGTCTGCAAGAGGTGCGGGTCGAACCAACGCCCATGGCCGATCACTACAATCCTGAAACCAAATTGGTGGGCCTGTTGCCGCAGCATTACAATGGCAAATCCTTAACGTCAGCCGTTATCGCGGCCCATGAAGTGGGGCATGCCCTTCAGGATCATGATGGATATTCTCTATTGAAGGATCGGACGCACTTAATCAAATTTGCACAGAAAGCTGAGAAAATTGGATCGTACTTGATGTTGGGAATACCTGTATTAGCGGGGATTACCCGAATACCGGCCGTGGGACTCGCGGTGTTGGTGGTGGCCATTGGCACGATGAGTGTATCGGCCTTGGTTCATCTCATTACCTTGCCCGTGGAGTGGAATGCCAGTTTTCGCCGGGCATTGCCCATTCTGGAGGAAGGGGGCTATTTGGCGCCAACTGATATGGAAGGCGCTAGACGTATCCTCACAGCTGCGGCATTGACCTATCTCGCTTCTTCGCTCTTTAGCCTGGTCAACATGTGGCGGTGGATTCGCCTCATCCGTCGGTGATTCTGATTTATTGGGATTTAAGCTTTCTTCTAGCTCCATTGAGATTGGACAATCTTCAACAAATTTGATGCGGTAGTATCCACGCTTAATCTTCAAGAAGGATAAGGATTGGGAGGCCATTTTCAAGGGAGTCTGGTGCGCCCGGCGATCGAGACTAAGGCCTGTGAGAAGAGCGACAGAACGCAGGCGGAATCCCGTAGCTTCGCCTTACTTAAACACTAGCTGCTAAAACGAGATAATTTTTTCACGTTCGGCCACAGCTTGAATATAATCAGGCATGCCTTTGATCGTAGCCCCTTCGACCAGATCTGTTTCTTTCACCTGACGAGCCACCGCGCAAGCCCCGCAAACCCATAGGGGAATCTTGGCAGCTTGGACTGCCGCAAGCAGATCTTTGAGCGGCGTGAGGTTGACCCCAACAACGTGGTCCGCCGTTCCCTTGCGGCCCAGTGTCACGGCCTCGCTCCACAACCACAATACGACGTCATGGCCTTGTTCCTTTGCGGTTTTTGCCGCCATGAAGGGGAGTGTTGCGAGCGTGGGATCATCCGTGCCTCGGCTTCCGGAAATAAGAAAATGTGCCATGGTTCTGCCCTCCTCTTAAAGTTAAGCCATCAATATGGCAAATCAGCGGGTTTTCCGCCTTTTGGGTAATCAAAAGCTTTCAGGGGATAATCAGGCCGGGGGTGGCTGTTCATGAAGGCGGCCACATCGTAGGCATCCGCATCAGGTAAGCTTCCTGGCTGGGTGAACGGCATTGTCGTTTTGATGAATCCGGCGGCCTTACTCAGCCGTGCGAGTCCTGAGGCAATATTAAAAGACCGAGGCCCCCAGAGCGGGGGAGCCATCATGGTGCCTTGGCCGTCAAGGCCATGACAATTCGCACAAGAGTTGGTGAAAACTTGCTGCCCATGTTGCCTGTCCGTTTTTTGAGTCATTTTCACGAGGGGAAATCCCAACCAGGACAAATCAGCCGAAGGCGGAACGTTTTGGGAGAGCCACGATATGTAGGCTTGGATCGCGTCCATTTCCAGGCTCTGGGGCGGCAAGGCTTTCCCATTCAAGCTTCGTTCAAAGCATTCATTGATCCGATCCACTAATGAAATCTCCTTGCCGGCACGGGCTTTATACTGAGGGTAGGCGTAGATCACACCCACGTAGGTACCGGCGCCGACTTTCCGTCCGGCATCCAGATGGCAATTGCGACACGACAAGCCATTTCCCACATACGCTTTCGCATTTGTTTGGGTGTTCATGATGAGGTTATAGCCTAACCAGATGCGATCCCCTTCAGGAGTAGATGGAATGGAATCGGAGGATGGGATGGTAGGCGCTGCACTCAAAGAGAGAGGCGATCCATCGGTTTCCGAATAAGTTGACCCAGGCCATAACCACACCATCCAACATGCGAGAATTCCAGAAAAGAGGGTGAATGCAAACCTTCGCTGAGCGACACGATTCGTCATAACTCCTCTAATTTTTTGATATTGGGAAGCGGATTTTTAACATCCACCGGCCCCGAAGTGCCATCCAAAGCGTGGGCTCCTTTACGTGTGAACTTGGGGCGCCCAAGTACACTCTCCATCATTGCTGAATGAACCGGCAAGAACAACATCATATACCATTTTTGACTGAAAAAATTGATAAGGGAAAGGATGCACCGCATCCTTTGTTATGAGCCAGGGTATATCTGTCTCAAAGCCGCAGCTTTGACCTATGTCGCTTCTTCGCTCTTTAGCCTGGTCAACATGTGGCGGTGGATTCGCCTCATCCGTCGGTAATTATCACGCCTTGGCTATCTTATGAGACGGCAAATGGTTTTGCGCAGATTGGACTCCCTTTTCAAAGTTTTGTATTCTAGGCTTAGTCGATAGCTGATCAGCCGTATGCGTCAGTACCTGGGCGATCAAAATATTCCTATGGGCTCAAAACTCGGAGTTTGCAACATGAAACGAATCTCTTCCCTTTTCCTCCTACTCTCTCTTCTCCTCATGCCAACAGTAGCCTCAGCCAATCTTGATGCTGTGCGCGTGTGTTTAGCGTCCTGGCCAGATCATCCCTTCGATGCGAATAATCCAACGTTTCGATCGGTGTCTGGAAAGTTTAAGATTTTTGGGATCGGTGAAGACATCAATGAATCTACTCCCACTGACAA
>JAOUQB010000317.1 GCA_029879555.1 Nitrospirota bacterium
CGGAGAGCGGCACTATTCTGAGCGACTTCACCTCAACAGTTCGATTTTCGTACCTCACTTCTCCCCACCCTCGTTTCCGCCCACCATATACCTCGGATCTTTGATGTGGAAGCGCCAGGCTCTTCTCATGAAGCCAGTAATTTTTTCACGGTCCTTCACCGTCACGTTCTTTCTCTTTTTGTCTGAAAAATAGTTAGGAATTTCAGACAACCATTTTTCCTCCTGTATGCTTTTTACATCTTGTTTTCCCAGATCTTGACTCAACCAGAATTTCTTATTATGATAATAATAATGATTTTCAATTTCATTAAATGCCTCAAAAAAAAATCAAACTTCACTGAGTCCTTAACATGACAGCCCCTCTCATCATTCTTCTCCTTGCCAAAGACACCAAGTGGATCGATGAAACACCTCACATTATTCCTCCCGGGAGAGGGTTCTCCTCGCCCGAAGGGAGTGGGGCGCCTTTCCCTCCTGTGAAGGTCCCCCACTCCACTTTTTTTATCAACGCCAATACATGCAGTAGGAGGTTTTGCTCATGAGAATAGGACATTCGACAATACCACGTATGCGCGTCCCGGCCTTTTTGAAAGGCCAAATGATGTTGTTCAATTTGGCGAGCGTCCAAGGACAATGGAGCATTGTCTGTCGGTTCCCCCCGTTTGAGTTTGGGGAGGCGATTATCCTGAATCAATTCCAGCGAACAGTCCAGAATGAGGGAGCGAGGCTATTGGGGCTGCTGCCGTTCGGCCATCTCTTATTTGATGCCCGTCTTCCAAAGGCCAAGATCCTCCGAGTCCCCCTCCTGTCCGATCCGTTGCAACGATTACATCGAGTCTTCGGTTTAACCGGGAAACCCTCTACCAATCGCTGCCAGAGTTATGTGATCGATCCGAAGGGGGTCATTCGGTATCATCTTGTTCATCAATTGAACTGGCGCGGGTTATCCTTTCTCATCGAAATTCTGAACCATTGCCAAGAACAGGGGACGTTATCCCTTACCCCCTCCCCTAGTCTGAGTGGGTCCGGTTCCTCACCACTGCAACCCCAAAAGTGTGGAACGCTTTCATCACGTACGGAAATATCGTTATGGGATTATCAAGGAGGATCCCGCTATGCGACCAAGCCCACAACTTAAACTCACGATGTGCGATTGCGGTAATCTTCATCTCACCTATCGCTCTCTGACGCTGCATTTTGAGAAAACCAAATTTTACCACTTTGCCGAACAGGTGGGTCGAATGGCGACAAGCATTTCCACCAGGCTTACTCTTCCACAGACTACGGCGCTCATGAATCCAAACGGACAGAATGTTCATTGAAGACTGGCTTATTGTGTGGACGTCTTACCATGGAAACGCTACCATCGTTCAGTGATAGAAATTTAGGCAAGGAGATCGTTCCGGCCGACACAGAACAAGCCAAAAACCAACAAGATCAACACATTTTTCTGATACCAGCAACTTGAAATTTCACAGAAAGTGATGACGCCATGACACACATACCTCCACGGTTTTCATCTTTGATGTTGCCCCTCATCTTGGCCTTGGGGTGTCTTATCTCCAACCCGTTCGCTTTTGCCCAATCAGCGGAGGGAGAGACGCACATCACTCTCGTTCTCAAAGACTTTTCTATTGATCCCAATACCAACCGGGCCAAAGCCGGAAGATTTACATTGGAAGCGGTGAATGAGGGGAAGGGGCTCCATGAACTGGTCATCCTCAAAACCGATCTGAACCCCGCAGCACTTCCCCGGAAAGAAGCCACGCCCCTCCAAGGGATGCCCACCCAATATCTGGTGGATGAAGACGATCCGCGAATTCAGACCATTGATGAAATTGAAGAATTCCCCTCCGGCACCAACCAGAAGAAAACGGTGGCATTGGAGCCAGGGCACTACGTGCTGTTCTGTAACATCCCCGGGCATTATGACAAAGGGATGCATGCCTCCTTACACATCGTGCCATAATGCCCTGTCTCACCTTCTTGGAAATGCGAAGCTTTGTGTCATCACTCACGATTAGCAAATGTTGTTAAGAGTGTAACGAACTTTTCCGCAACAGATGGTGAGCGCAGGATACTGACGTGATCTTCATTAAACCCAATCGTCTTGAGAGCCGCATCCTGAGCCTCAGGTTTTAATTGACTCGCTAAGGAGACTGTTCCATCATCGTTCCCACCCGTAAAAGGATTTCGACCTCCTTTAAACCCAAAAAATAGGTAATAGTCGATTTGGCTTGATAAGGGCGTTTGGAAGAGGGCCTGCTGATAAGGACTGTTGGGAATCATATCAATCCAGGAAGGAATCACGGCTGGAGCATAGTCGACGCCCATTTGTGCAGCCTCATGCCCTCCCCATGGGGTTGAGATAGTAAGAAAGAGCACCCTGATCTTTTGCTCCACATCCTTTTCCACGATCATATTCACGAGAGAGCGAGACACGAGCCCTCCCATACTATGGGCAATGACCACGATTTTCTCGTTATTCAATGTATTTCCGACCAAAACTTTTCTCAACGTTTTAACAAGAAATTCGGCACAGAGATTTAGTCGCAACCCTGAAGGATAATAGAACACCCAAGGTTGATAGCGGGTGCGATCTAAGTGGTCAATCAGAGAGGACCATTCGCTAGGATTTCCCCCAGCACCATGAACAAAAACCACAGGAATTTTTTGAGGGTCGAATGGTTCAAGAAAAAAGACGCCACCACCGACCTCGCGCAAGAATTGAACAGGTTCCCACAAGCCCTGCTTGCCGTTTTTTTGTGAAAATCGTAAATCGCCAATGGCGACGATTTCACCTGCTTGAATTTTAGAGAAATCGAGCTGGGCTTTTATGGCTGGAGACGCCAGATCAGGAGCTTCTGCTAGCGTGACCTCCTCGGGATGCTTGAGAGTCAAATCGAGGTGTACAATGTCCTCGCCTGGCTTAACCGTGATAATAGAACCGTTGCCAACATAGCCGGCGTATTCCGTGGGTTGATAGGCCCAATCTTCATTCGCATCCTCAAAGGCCGCAATCAGGTAACGACCAGGGGAACGGATGAATGTGAAAGTGCCCGGTCGGTGCTGAACGGAATACGTCACAAGTTTCTTGTCCGACTCAAAAAGTTGATACGCTAAAACGATAATGGGCTTCTGGTGGGGAGACGGGTTCACAATCGTACCTTGGAGACGGGCTGTGTTTCGGATAAATGCGAGGTCCTTTTCTAATGACTGGAAGGGACAACCGGAAAAGAGGAAACACATGATGACCACTAAAATATATCGATAGTTAAGTTGGATCAGACATTGGCTCAGTATGTCTTTGGGGGAGTACCCAATCTTTTGAAGATGTTTCATCGTCACCTCTATGTATGATTAAAGATGTGTACTGTAGTGTCAATATAAGAAGAATTTCATCATTTCCCCACTGTCCACCTGAAGACCATCCGTTGTTTGATCAGAGTGTCGTAGTGCAGTCCACATTTCGAGTTTCTCTATCCCAGTAAGTTGACCATGTCAAGAAAAGAATTAAATAATTCAAGGCCCCACAAGACTTTTCCTTATCATCGGTCATCGAGAAATAACAACGGGGTTGCCTTTACGAATGCATCGGTTGAGGTGGGGCTGAAAGAGAAATCCTTAAAACAGTAAACATGTCCATGACGAACGAAAAAGCTTACTGGAATACGTTAAAGTACGGCGCAAAAATACGGAACAATCTATATATCAGAAGAAAGTCGATTTACCAGACTGAGGGGAATAACTACCATGCAAGACAAAGTTAATTTTATGAAAACCACCATGATTGGTGGGGTCTTTTTCCTCATCCCGATCGCCGTTGTTCTTGTGGTCGTCGGAAAATTGGTACATGTCATGCGAGAGGTCGCGAGAAGTCTAGATCCATTGTTGCCGGTGGATACCCACCTCGGGGCCTTGGCGTTGAATCTCCTCGCGATGTTGG
>JAOUQB010000318.1 GCA_029879555.1 Nitrospirota bacterium
TAACCCCAATTGTTGACAGACGGCTTTTTCAACAGAGGGAGACAAATGCGCAAACGTTCCCATCGCGCCGGATAATTTGCCGACAGCAATATCGGCAATGGCAGCTTTGAGTCGTTGTTGTTGACGCTCAAACTCTTGGAACCAAATGGCCACTTTCCACCCAAAAGTAATTGGTTCACCATGGATGCCATGTGACCGTCCAACAGTCATCGTCTCTTGATGTGCCAACGCTAAATCTTTTAATGCCCGTAATAAGGCCTCAAGATCGTCCATCAACAAGCGCGAGGCTTGCACCATCTGTAAAGCTAAAGCCGTATCCAAAATATCTGATGAGGTAAGTCCGGCATGAAGAAACCGCGCATCTTTCCCGGCCTGTTCCGCAATGAACTCTAAAAAGGCAATAACATCATGCTTGGTCACCTGTTCAATGGCCGCAATGCGGGCAGGATTGATCGTGACTTTTTTGCGAACACGCTTGGCGATTCCGGGAGACACTTGGCCCATTTCTTCCATGGCCTGACAGGCAGCAAGTTCTACGTCCAGCCAACATTCATATTTGCGTTGTTGGGTCCAAATGGCACCCATCTGGGGTCGCGTATAACGATCAATCATAGGTTGGCGTCGGCATGAGGAGGGAGGTTTTGGGTGGGTTCTTTTGGATTTAGCTGAGAGCGTTTCAATGCCAAGCGCTCTTCGTCACGAAGAACATGATCTAAAATTCCATTCACAAACCGTTGCGCTTCGTCATCGGCAAAACGCTTGGCGAGTTCAATGGCTTCATTGATGGTGACTGCAGCGGGAATGTCAGGCTCCCAGAGGAACTCATAAATCGCACATCGCAGAATGTTGCGGTCGACCACCGGCATGCGTGCAATGGACCACCCAACCGCAAATTTCTGAATGAGGCCATCGATATCTGCCTGGTGCTCTTTGACTCCTTGGAGCAAATCTGTGGCAAATGTTTTGACCGAGACGGATGTTGTGGGATGTTCTTCCCAAAAGTTGGCTTGCCATTCAGCCTGTTTGGCTTGAAATTCTTGTTGAAAAAGTAATTGTAAGGCTAATTGCCTTGCCAAACGCCGAGATGACCCACTTTTAATCGGAGGAGCCGGAGGAACATCTGCTGGAATTGCCATGGCCATGAATCCGGAAATTAACGCAAGAACCCAGATTGTCGCGCGTTGGCTTTTTGGAATTGTTTGAGTAGAGAAATCATTTCAATGGCCGTACGAGCGGCTTCAGCTCCTTTATTTCGTTCGGAGGCTTCAGAACGCTCCATAGCTTGCTCGACGGTGTTGGTGGTGAGGACACCAAAAATCACCGGTATTCCTGTCTCCAGTGCCACGCTTCCGATACCACGGCTGGCATAGTCACTGATGTATTCGAAATGTGCGGTTTCTCCCCGAATCACCGCCCCTAAACAGATGACCGCATCAACCTGCTGGGACTGAGCCAGTACTTTGGCGGCTAAGGGGAGCTCAAACGCTCCGGGAACACGAATCAGTTGGATATGGTCATCTGCGGTCCCCAGCTGACGTAAGGCCTCTTCCGCCCCTGCCTGCAACCGACTTGTGACGGGTTCATTAAATTTACTGACGACAATACCGATGGAACAATCCTTTCCATCGAGATGTCCTTCAAAAACTTTCATGTAGGATGATGAATCCGTTGAGACCGTATGGGGTAGATGTCCAGCGCTAGCAGTGTGTACCACTTGCTTCAGGGAACTGCAAGTCCCTCTTAGACATTATTCAGCAGGTGCCCTAATTTGGCTTTCTTGGTCCGTAAATAATGGACGTTGGCCTCCTGTGGCGCAATCTCTATAGGAACCCGTTCCACCACCTGTAAGCCATACCCCTCAATTCCCACAATTTTTCGAGGATTGTTGGTAATGAGCCGAATGTTTTTGAGGCCTAAATTGACCAAAATTTGAGCCCCGATCCCATAATCGCGCAAGTCGGCCTTAAACCCCAATTGGAGATTTGCTTCCACCGTATCACTCCCTTGGTCCTGCAGATGATACGCTTTAATTTTATTGGTTAGGCCAATTCCGCGCCCTTCTTGATTGAGATAGAGGAGTACTCCTTTGCCCTCTTGTTCAATCAATTCCATCGCCCGATGGAGCTGTTCCCGACAATCACACCGCAATGATCCAAAGACATCAGCCGTCAGACAGCCTGAATGCACCCGTACCAGCGTCGGATTGGCATCAATTTCGCCTTTCACCAATGCCACATGGGTTCCCGCGTCTAGTTCATTTTCAAACACGACCGCCTCAAATTGGCCAAAGTTCGTCGGGAGATTGGCACGGACCATTTCTTTAACGAACGTTTCCCGATGCAGTCGATATTGAATGAGATCTTTGACCGTAATGATTTTCAATCGATGCTGTTTGGCAAATTCCAGGAGATGAGGAACACGTGCCATCGTCCCATCATCATTCATTATTTCACAGATGACGGCAGCTGGGCTCAGTCCTGCCAAACGAGCCAAATCGACTGACCCTTCGGTTTGCCCAGCCCGTCGGAGCACGCCACCCTTATGGGCTTTCAGCGGAAACACATGCCCGGGACGGGCAAAATCTGTTGGCTTGGCGTGGGGATCCACGGCCAATTTGATGGTGGTCGCCCGATCAGCTGCCGAAATACCCGTCGTGATATGTTTGGCGGCATCAATAGACACGGTAAAGGCCGTTCCAAAAGTTGCGGTATTTTCTTGGGTTTGAGGTGGCAGTTTCAGCTCTTCCACCCGCTCGGGGGTTAAGGCTAAACAGATGAGGCCACGCCCAAACTTGGCCATAAAATTGATGGCATCGGGCGTGACGAGTTCGGCGGCCAGCACTAGGTCGCCTTCATTCTCTCGATCCTCATCATCCACCAAAATCACCGATTTGCCGGCTTTGAAATCCACTAACGCGTCAGCAATGCTATGAAATTGGTCGTTGTTTGGGACCTTGGTCTCTGTTGTCATATATCTTGGACTCCATTACCGAACATCATCGAATTCCTCTACATCATGTTCCTGAAGTGTTTTCAGAAGGAGACAATCGGCCGGAACGTAGGACTATCATAACACTAAGAGCGGCTAATCCTGAAACACATCCCAAGGCCAGAAACCCAGTTGAAAATGTTCCGGTCACATCTTTCAACCATCCAAAGCTGGAGGGCAAGAGAAACCCACCTAGGCCACCAGCTGCCCCAATCAGCCCGGAGGCGGTACCCATCATCCCCCGGAACCGAGAGGAGACCACTTGAAACACCACCCCATTCCCAAAGCCTAAACACAACATGATGCCAAACACCATGGCGAGAGCCCCCAAGATGGTGGAAAATTGGCTAAAGACCAAGCACAAAATCATGACGAGAACGAACAACCCTCGCAAAAGGATGAATCCACCAAAGCGGTCTGCTAAAAAACCACCGACTGGACGAGCCACGCTTCCAGCTAAGGCCGAAATGGCCGTCAACGTTCCCGCCGTGACCATATCGAGTTGGAACTGGTCATGGAAGAAAATGGGCAAATAACTCGAAAGGCCCACGAAGCCACCGAACGTGACGCCATATAATCCACACAACCAAAGCATGGATTTCTGTTGTACGCCCTGAACAAGAAACGAGAGGTAGCGGTGTGATGTTTTTTCTGGCCGCATCGATGGCGGGCCTGGTTGAACCAACCAGTAAAACAGGCCAGCCGTTCCCAGCACAGGAATCAGCATGAGCGCGAAGACCTGATGCCATCCAACAATGGAGGCTAATCGCGGAGCAAAAAGAGAGGCCAGGAGTACGCCGCTATTGCCTACCGCTGCAACGCCCATCGCCAATCCTTGATGGGCCGGGGGATACGCTTGACTCGCTATCGGCAGGGCAATCGCAAAGCTCGCTCCAGCAATGCCCAGGATAAGCCCCACGAGTAAAATTTCTGTGAAGCTGCCTCCCCATTGCCA
>JAOUQB010000319.1 GCA_029879555.1 Nitrospirota bacterium
GAAGATTTCCAGAATTGGTTGTCCCAATCCCCGAAAAATATGACGCTGTTTCGGTTGAATGAGTATATTGACCGGATTACACAGGACGGCCACAACCCTCAACGATATGTCACCGATTATTGGGCGCGTGTCGCCTTTTCAGTGGTGCCTTTCGTTATGACCATTTTAGGCGTTTCTGTGAGCTTGCGTGGCAGTGGATTACGCAGTGTGGGAGCGGCGAAGGGGGTAGGGCAAACCTTGGCCATAGGGTTTTTGTTCTGGGCGGCTCATTCGGTGGGAATTGTGTTGGGCCAGAATGGAGCCGTCATGCCGATTGTCGGAAGTTGGATTGCCACCGTCATGTTTTTTATGGTCGGAGCCAACCTCTTCCTCAAATTAAAATAATGTAGGCAGAAAATCCCCTAATTGAGGCCATAGAGATAGAAGAATTTGTCTTTCAATAGTGAGGGATCAATGAACTTCTATGTTTTTCTCTCCACCCGTCAAGTTTTTTCCTTAACTCCAAAATGCCCCTTCCCGATAACATCAGCACGGACGCAGGAACAATGCACTGGATTAAAATAAAGGCCTGTAGAAACAATGGAAAAATCACGAGAAGGTCGTACGGGAACACAATCAATGAGGTGCGAATACTAGAATAAAATTTTTGACAGGTGACAAGGGCAAACTATCCGCGAGGGTAGGGCGCAAAGCCAAGAGACCCTGAACGAGTATGGTGTTCATGGTTCGTCTGGTTACCGAACTGTATGCAGTCTGACGTACGTTCGTTTATGCGCCCATTCCTCGGAATTGGGCGCTTTTTTTTGGTCAGAAAGGACAGACCAGAATATGGACGAACATCAATCACAGAATTATGGGCTTGTAGAAAAAACTTGTTCCGAGAATTTGGGTGGTGTGGCAACAACAGCCCCAGAGCCTAGCACGGAAGAGACCTATTATTCCCAGCTAGATCAGGAACAATTAGCTGCCATTTTACAAGAATTTTTGCCGATGATTCGCCGAATGGCTGGAGCAATGGCTCTCAAAAATCCGTTCTCCTTGGATGTGGAAGATTTGACGAGTGCTGGGGCCATGGGTCTCTTGAGTGCGCTCAAACGGTTTGATCCAACCCGAGATATCAAATTTCGCACCTTTGCGGAGTATCGGATTCGCGGCATGATGTTGGATGAAATTCGGGCGATGGATTGGGTGCCTCGTTCGGTTCGAGCACGTCGAGAACAAATCCGTCAAATCGTGGATGAATATCTGCAAAAAGATGGAGTGACGCCGACAACAGAAGAATTAGCCAAGGCGTTAGGGGTACCTCAAGAAGAGCTTGAGGGGATTGCCGCCTGCGATCCCCGGCTTGTGAGTATCGATGAACCAGTCGGGTATGGGGAGGACGGCTGTACCCTGAGAGATGTGTTGCAGGACCAGGACCATCATGACCCATTCGCGGCCTGTGCCGATTCGGAAATGAAAGCGGCTTTGCAAGCGGCGTTGGTTACCTTATCGACTCGTCAGCAGGAAGTCTTGCAGCTCTATTATCATGTGGGAATGACGATGAAGGAAATTGGCGGTCGCTTGGGTCTTACCGAATCAGGGGTCTGTCGAGTGCATTCTGGCGCACTAAGACAATTACGGGCGCAGTTAGACGGTATCGAGAATGGAGATTCCCCAAAAAGCCGACCAAAAAATTTACGAAAAACTGTCGTGGCTTCCGCCTAATTAAATCTGATGCTTATTGAAGAACTCATGCCCTCCAATTTTTGCGACCTTTTGATAGACTTGGGCCCAACGGGGCGCGCTCACGAGGGTAGGGTTATAAAAGAGGACCGCTCCATCTACAATATTTCGCCCGTCTTGCACGAGTTCCCACGCCAGTAAACTTTCTCTCATTTTTCGATTATTGGGATTAAACCGGACGTCTTCTGGTGAACGCCCAATCCACGGTTCAAATTGTTTAGCCCGAAGGACGGTGCCTTTGACCGTTCCATCGCTATGATATTTGTGGTGCATGCGGTTTCTGATGACGGCTGCGACGGCCAATTTTCCGGCAAAACTTTCGCCTCGTGCTTCAAGATAAATCGTGAGGGCCGCAAGAATATCCTCCGAATGTGAGGTTCCCGCGATCGGGCCCTGGTTCTCTGGGGATCTGGATTGTTGAGAATGCGAAGATAAGGCCATAGCCATATCGCTGGAATTGGCAGGAGTTGGAGACAAGGGCACAAGAAGACACAGCAAAAAGGCTCCGATGGCTAAGAACGTGCTAAAATGAACAACCAGTCGAGATCGTTTCAGGAGTATACGTGTGGGTTGAGTGAGAATATTCTTCTCTGTGAAAATCGTAAATGACATTCGAGTTGTGCCTCCCTTAATCGAGAACTGTTGTTTGTCGAGGAAGCTTCGCAATCGGGATGCCATAAGGGCTGCGGGGCAAAACGGTTTTTCGTTAGGAGTTGTTAGCACCCACGGTATGTGGTTGGTGAAAAACTCCTTTTATTTTTGGTTGGGGAAAAGGGAGCTTATAGCTATGACCTGTCATGAATGTTTTACATGGGGAGGCCATCATTTTGAGGGGGGACTCAAAAGAAAGTCTTCGTAGGGTGTTGAAAAGAGAAGCTTTTTGGACGTAGGGAGGCTGCAAAAAAAAATGACACTGGTAGGCCATAGTATTGGGGCACTTCTGAAGGAAATGAATAGGTCGTTTGCTGGGAGGCAGGGAGGCGCGAAATGAACAAGCCATTTTTTTTTCAACATCGTCTGACTTCTGTTGTGTTCTGTCTTTTTGTTAGTGGTCTGTGCGGACTTTTCGTTCCTTCCACGAGCATGGGGGGGGGCAGTCAACATCAGATGTCTTTGAACGCCGAATTGGCTCGTGCAAAGATTTTCGTTCAGGCGGGCGATTATCGGCGGGCTGTAGAGGCCTGCCAGCGTCATATCGATCAGCATCCTTCGGTGGAAGCCTATGTGTATTTGGCCTATGTGTATCAGGCCATAGATGGTTATTTATCGTTTTTGGCGAAAAAGGAAGATTATGTCCAAGTTGAACAATTATCCCTCAATCTGACCGCACGAGAGGTGATTGATATTATTGATCCGCCAAATGTGATGCCGCGGATGGCACAGGAGCTGATTCACGAAGGCTTGCGTCAACAATTTGATATCGCGGCCTCAATGGCGAATCGTCTCGATCGAGCACGCACCGATGAATTGTGGTTGCAGCAATCAGCCTGGCGAGAATCTCAACCGGATTCTTGGTGGGCTGGCGTGCCTTCTGAATGGAATTGGTAGTATTGGCCTGCCAGGGGTTTGAGATTGTATCTAAGTAAACCCAGGCGATGTTAACAGGTGACTCCGCGAATGAAACCGCATGATCGGCCAAAGATCACCCAAAGCGAGTTGACAGCCCAAGGAGGGCAGTTTTAGGATGACGTTGTTCGTCCTTGCATTTTATTCATTTATCAAGGAGGCAGTCTGTGTCTGATCTTGTTGCCGTAGCCGATGCATCAAATTGGGATGGGGAAGTCATGAAATCCTCGGACATTGTGATGGTGGATTTCTGGGCGGTGTGGTGTGGTCCGTGTCAAATGGTTGCCCCCATCGTTGAGGAACTGGCACAAGAGTATAAGGGCCGTCTGAAGGTCATGAAATTGAACACGGATGAAGCCCCAGAGGTGGCCGGGCAATACCAAATCATGAGTATTCCCAGTATTCTCTTTTTCAAAGGCGGACAGGTCGTCGAAAAAATTGTTGGGGCACGTCCTAAACAACAATTCAAAGAAATCATTGATTCCCTCTTATCTCAATCGTCTGCAACGGCTTAACCCCTAGGGCGGATCACTCGGTGCGATGTTAACCGAGCTGCGTATTTCCAACTTCGCCCTCATTGATCAGCTTCATCTTGTCTTGCCGGCTGGGTTTCTCGTATTAACGGGAGAAACCGGGACCGG
>JAOUQB010000320.1 GCA_029879555.1 Nitrospirota bacterium
CCTACACCAAAATGCAGCGTCGCCATCGGGGTTGATCGACCGGGACGCTCACGCCTGCCAGGTGACCGGCTAGGATCAACTCTTGGCTTGCCTCCTTGAGCCCAGCTCGGGGGTTCCCGTCTCGGCCGCCGTGGCTGTGGAGTTGTTTCCTGGGTGCGATCCCGTAAAGCCGGGATTTCTTCTTCCGTTCGTTCCCCATCTTTCGATCCAGAGGCCAGGAGGATGGCGGCAGCGGCGACATCCTCCGGAGCAAACTTTTCGGTCAAAGTGTTCACCACGTTCCGGAATGGTTCAAACTTGTTGCCTGCGAGGATTTCCTGAATAGAGACCCCAATCCGTTCTAATCGTTTAGCTTGGAGATCAGCCACCGTCGGAAGCGTCGCCATATCAATCGTGGATTTGGTAAGACGCTCTATATTCTGTAATAACCAGCGTTCACGCGGCTCGACCAGCGTAATCGCTTCTCCAGCCCGTCCAGCCCGGCCGGTCCGTCCAATCCGATGGACGTAGGCTTCAGGCGACGACGGCACATCGTAATTCATCACATGCGACACATGGGAGATATCCAGCCCTCGTGCAGCCACGTCCGTGGCGACCAACAGCTCGGTCTTTCCTGAACGAAACGAGGCCATCACGCGATCACGTTGCGCTTGATTCATCCCACCATGAAGCCCTTCTCCTCGATACCCACGACCGTTGAGCATAGACGTCAACTCATCCACTTCCAACCGCGTTCGACAGAACACGAGGGTTGATTTCGGTGTGAGCATATCCAACACTCTCGCCAGAGCTGCAACTTTATGTTGTCTGGCCACAAGGTAGGCTGTTTGATGGACACGGGGAGCGACGCCAGCCTTGACTGGCTCCTTCGCTATCTGAATTTCAACAGGGTCTTGTAAATGTCTACGCGCGATGGCCGCAATGCGGGGAGGCATAGTGGCTGAAAACAAGGCAGTCTGTCGTCCCTTAGGCGTCTGCTGAAGAATGGCATCTAAATCTTCGGCAAACCCCATATTGAGCATTTCATCGGCCTCATCGAGCACCACGACTTGTAAATCCTGGAGATGAAGGGTCTTCCGGCGGATATGATCCAAGGCTCGTCCTGGTGTGGCCACGACGACATCCACTCCACGTTTCAGCGCAATAAGCTGCGGCCTGATCGCCGCGCCACCATAGACGGCGAGGATGGCGATTCGCTGCTGTTTCCCATAACGCTCGACGGCCTCGCATACCTGCATGGCCAGTTCGCGTGTTGGCACCAGAATAAGAGCAGAAGGATGAGCCTGCGGAGCCAAATGCGCCAATCGCTGGAGAAGAGGCAGTGTGAAGGCGGCAGTTTTCCCGGTTCCCGTCGCAGCCCGACCAAGAAGGTCCCGTCCATTCAACAGTGGGGGAATGGCTTCGCGTTGAATAGGAGTTGGTTCCTCATAGCCCAACGTCTCAAGGGTCGTCAGCAATGCGGCTTCGAGCCCGAGGGACGCAAATCCAGGGGAAAAGCCCTTCATAGTTGGGGTCGTCGATGACTGTGTCTTACTGTGTTTCATACCCTGCCTGGATAACCTTTCTGGATGAAGCCCGGGATTGATATCTGACGGAATCTTGCCGATTGGTGGTGCTTCGCGAAATAACGAACAATGGGAAGGGACCAAATATCAGCGCTCGACTAAACACTTTGCCATAATTGGCCACAAGATAACACCGGTCTTTAGCATCATTCTTACTAATAGTCAGGGAGGGACCAACCGGTAGAAACGGCAAGAAACTCATTCGCCCTGGATATCGGGGCAGGTTTCCATCTGTTTATGCCAGTTCTGGCATATTCTCCTATATCCGCCAACAAACCCCTGAATGTTTGTTGAAGGGTTTTTTTAACCCACCCCGCCTTCTGATGAATAGCACCATTCACAGATTCATAGTGAAATAGTAGACATGATTCAGCGCTTCCCTAGAAACCACGCAACCCTTATCTTCATTTTTTCCCTACTGTTGGTGTGGGCCTTCCTCTTCCCCCTAACAGTCGTGGCCGAACCACGGCCAACCTCCTGTCCCAACATGCACCAGCAAATCGAAGAAACCCAACAGACCCTTCGAGCCCTTGAACAACAGCAACAACAACTCCAGCAACAAGTTCGTGCCACCTACCAAGAACTGTTTGCATGCCAAGCGGGATCCGGACGATCAACGGCGCAACACCATCATTGCACGCAATTAGCAAAAGAAGGCCCCAATCAATTTCAAGCCATGATTGAGGCCATCACCCTTCAGCATCAGAGATCCCAACAACTGGCTCACCAAACTCGCCAAGCTCAACTCACCTGTCCAGTTAGCAATAAGAACACCTTTCCCCAAACAACCCAACTCTTGCTATCGCCAACAAATTAAAAGACCAAGGAATGGAGATGGTCGACAACAGAATACATTTCCAATCCTCATTAACAGGGACGATACCAAATTAGAGGAAAAACCAGGATGGATTCCCGCCAACACATTACGGGAATGACGGATAGGAAGAGAATTGGGACTTATTCGGGGAGTTCGATGCCGCCGCCTTCGAGGTCAGCGTCGATGCCGGTAAGCTCCATTTTGTTGCCGACGCGCCACCATTCAGCAGAGATTTCAGACAGGGTTCCTTTGGACGTATAGAATTTTGCGGCGGGAATGTTCACCGTGTGGTTTTCCGCTTTATGAATTTCCATCACGGTCGTCTTCAAAGTCGTATCTTCAACTTTCAGCATTTCAGGGGTACTCGTCAGAAGGAACCGGTCATTCGGATTGGTTTCCCAGGCATTCTGTTTTAAGGTCGCCACCTCCGTCCCTGTTGGCATAAAGACACCCATGGTCAACGCCAGCTTTTGTTGATCATCCACCCATTCAATGCGGAACTGCTCTTTCCCATGAGCGACAAAGGTCCCATTTGTATTCCGCAGCCTGTTGGTGCCTAATTGAATATCCACCGCATGTTCCTCCTTAGAGTCAAAAAGATAAGGCGTAATTATTCCTCACCAGAATCACAAAGTTCAAGTAACGTACGCGGAAAAATTGACCAGCGGTTTGACTCAAAGCCTTCAGGCTTATCGTACCGAGGGAGGCTCAGGTGCCATTGGCACATCCTTGCCTTTTAACAACATCAAGCACCCTAACCCGATGACAATCCACAAAATTTCCCGCAACCGTCTGATCAACGCAAACGTAATCCCTGTCACTTCCGTATAGCCAAAACTCATGAGCAACAGGGTATAGCCCCCTTCTTGGGCCCCCAGGCTGCCTGGAATAAAAAACGTACCCCCTTTAATAAAGACCGTGAGTGCCGCGATCGAAATGGATGTCCAGACATCAACCGTCACATCCAAATAATACAAAATCGCATAGACTTCCAAGGTTTCACAGAACCAGGCCAAAAAAAATGTGCCAACAGCCAGATAAAAGGTTGGATGATTCTCGGAATAAAACCGTCGAATCGTGGCATCCATGTCCTGCAATTGCGCTTCTCGTTTTTCAAGAAATGCCAAACGGATGCCACAGGCTCGCAACAGGGTTAAACACCCCGTCCCTAACCCATAGCGTTGAAACATGACAAACAACCCGACGCCAAACGCTAAGAGCCCCAGGCTGACCAACATGGCCATCCAGTAGTGACTCGCCGCATCCATAATCCAAAAGGCGAGACCCAACCCCACTAAGATAAACAGCACTTGCGCCAAGGTCATCGTCGTCTTCGCCGTGATGACGGAGGCCATCCCCTCGACCATGGGAACGCCGTACCGTTTGAGCAAATACGCCTTCAGCGGTTCGCCTCCCACATAGGCCGCCGGCGTCGTGACGTTGACCGTTTCTCCGGCCATTCGAATGGCCCAGAGACGCAGGAAGCCCACACGGTCAGCATAGGCGCCTAACGTAAGTCGCCAACCCCAGGCTTCGAG
>JAOUQB010000321.1 GCA_029879555.1 Nitrospirota bacterium
GGGTGTGAGGTTTCGTTCTCATATCAACGGGGAATGGCATCTGTTGTCGCCAGAGAAAAGTATGAACATTCAAGTGGCGCTGGGTTCCGACATTATGATGGTGTTGGATCATTGTCCGACTTATCCCTGCACCAAACCACAAGCACTGGAAGCGATGAAGCGTACCACCCGCTGGGCCAAGCGGTGTGCCGATGTCCCTAAAAAGCCGCATCAATGGATGTTTGGGATTGTTCAAGGAGGGGTCTTCCCGGAATTCAGGAAAGAATCCACTCAGGAATTGGTGGATTTGGGCATGGATGGGTACGCCCTGGGTGGGTTATCCTTGGGAGAAGAAAAACCCGCCATGTTTGAAATGATTGAGACCGTGGTGGGTCTGCTGCCTCCTGACCGTCCTCGGTATCTGATGGGCGTGGGCCTGCCAGAAGACCTGGTGGAGGGCGTGTCGCGAGGGTTGGATTTGTTTGATTGTGTCATCCCGACGCGACACGGGCGAACTGGCTGGCTGTTTACGTCGACTGGGCGAGTTCTGATCAAGCAAGCACGCTATAAACAAGATTCTACTCCTATTGATGCCGATTGTGCGTGCCCCGTGTGTCAGCGATTTTCCAGGGCCTATTTGCGGCATTTATTTATTTCTCGTGAAATGTTAGGGGTTCGACTGAATACTGTGCACAATCTTTGGTATTATGGACGGCTTATGGCCGAATTGCGTGCGGCAATCAGGGAAAACCGATTCGAAGCCTATCGCACTGAATTTTATCGACGTCGTGAATTGGTGCCACATGAGCCGTTGTCTCAAGACGCCGTGCATTGATGGTGTCATGTTCCATTAACCATTCGTCAATTTGAGGTAGATATGGATTTTGTCTCGGAAGCATGGGCTCAAACTGGAGGGGCAGCACCGGATACATCAGCGGGGTTGCTGTCTCTTATTCCCTTCGTCTTAATTTTTATTGTCTTTTATTTTTTGCTCATCTTGCCCCAACAACGTCGGCAGAAAAAACAGCGTGAATTGTTGGAGGGCCTCAAAAAGGGAGATAAGGTGATTACGTCTTCAGGAATATGGGGGACGGTCACTAATCTGGATAAAGACACCGCGACTCTTCAAGTGGCGGATAATACGAAAATTCGGTTGCAACGGGACCATATTTCCAGTATTCGTACATCGAGTGAATCATGATGGATCAAGAGGTTAATGCATGAAAAAGCTTCGTGGGAGATTTTTTCTCCTCCTTATCGTCACTGTCGTGTCTTGTATCCTTGCGCTGCCTTCTTTGCCGGGGCTGTATCAAATGTTACCTGAAGGCGTGAGAAATCTGTTGAGCCACCAGGGCTTGTCGTTGGGGTTAGACCTGCAGGGAGGCATTCATCTCGTCTTGGAGGTCGAAGAAGAGCGGGCGGTTGAAATTGCTGTTGATCGGTTGCGAAAGAGCATGGAAGATATTTTGGCGGAGAAAGCCATTGCCGTGGATGGCGTGACGCGTGATAGTGGAAACGGGATCTCGATTGCTTTACAAAAGGAATCTGATGCGGAAGAGGTGCGCACACTTGTTGCGGATTCTTTCCCGAGCTTTGTCTCCACGAAAAGTTCTGGCACTCGGTTGGAATTTGAACTCAGTTCGGACGATGTGGAACGCATCAAAACGTCAGCGATCAATCAGGCCTTGGAGACAATCCGGAACCGTATCGACCAATTTGGCGTGGCGGAACCGTTAATCCAACGGTTAGGTCTCAATCAAATTGCGATTCAATTGCCCGGTGTTCAAGATCCGCAACGAGCCAAAGATCTTATCCAAAAAACCGCCTTACTTGAATTCAAAATGTTACATGAATCTAAGGAGGCATTAGACCTGCCTCCACGGGTTGAACGAGGCCAGGAAGCAAAAGTTCGGCAAGATTTTTTCGGAAAAATTCCGAATGAGGCCGAAATTTTGTTTGAATCGGTCGAAGCGGAATTGGATGATTCCACTTATAGTATTCCCTATTTAGTCAAAAAAGATGCGGCGTTAATCGGGGATTTACTACAAGATGCGCGGGTCACCATTGGGGACTTTGGTGAGCCCAATGTGAGTGTGACATTTGATAGCAAGGGCGCCCATGAATTTGATGTGGTTACCGCGGCCAACGTTGGAAAGCGGATGGCCATTGTGTTGGATGGGAACGTGTATTCTGCTCCCAGGATCAATGAACGCATTAGTGGTGGGCGAGCGGTAATTAGCGGAACCTTTACGACAAACGAGGCCAATGATTTAGCTGTCGTCCTTCGGGCTGGTGCGCTGCCTGCGCCGCTCAAAACATTGCAGGACTTAACCGTAGGGCCTTCCTTAGGAAAAGATTCCATTGAAAAAGGACTGCGCACCACGCTGATTGCTGGTGCCCTGGTCCTCATTTTCATGATGGTGTATTACCGTCTTTCAGGGGTGATCGCCAATATGGCGTTGGCGTTAAATCTGATCGGCCTCTTAGGAGCCTTGTCCGGCCTGAATGCGACCTTAACCCTACCGGGGATTGCAGGGATTATTCTCACCATCGGGATGGGTGTCGATTCCAATGTCCTGATCTTTGAGCGTATCCGGGAAGAATTGCGGAATGGACGTCCCGTTCGTTTGGCTGTCGATGCCGGGTTTGAAAAGGCCTTTCTCACGATTGTGGATGCCCATGTGACGACCTTGATCACAGGGTTGGCCCTCTTTTTATTCGGCACGGGCCCGATTAAAGGCTTTGCGGTGACGCTCTGTTTGGGTATCGCCATTAATTTGTTTACGGCGTTCGTCGGGACGAAGGTCGTCTTTGATTTTATGAATCGTCGAAAATTGGAAACCTTGAGTATTTAAGTCGTGAGTCGCTGTTGTAGAGGAGCTTGATTCAGCCATGATGGAAATTTTGGGAAAAACCTCTGTTGATTTTATGGGGAAGCGGAACATCGCCTTTGCGGTATCAGGTGTTCTGGTTTTTCTTGGGTTGGTGGCTGTTGTTGGAATTATAGCCGGATGGGCTAATTTAGGAATTGATTTCGCTGGGGGTACAGCCGTCCAGCTTAAATTTGATAAACCGTTGGGTATTGAGGAGGCGAGGAAAGCCCTGCAAACCCATGGTTTAGGTGACGCTGAGCTTCAAGAGTTTCCACAAGACCAAAAGATTCTTATCCGCGTCAAAACCGAGACGACCATTGAAGATGAGATCAGTAAACAGATTATCGAAGCGTTTCAAACCGAATTCCCCAATCATGGGTTTGTGGTGGATTCGAGTTCATCCATTGGGCCCACCATTGGGAAGAAACTTCAAGAAGATGCTCTTATTGCGATTGTGTTATCGTTGATGGGGATTATGCTGTATGTCGCGGTTCGCTTCGAGTTCCGTTTTGGCGTGGCCGCGGCGATTGCGACATTTCACGATGTGTTGGCTGTCTTGGGGATATATTTTCTGTTGAATAAAGAAATTACTTTGCTGGTCGTAACCGCCTTGTTGACCTTGGCTGGATATTCGTTAACGGATACGGTCGTCGTCTTCGATCGGATTCGGGAAAATCTCCGTCGACGTCGGCGTGAGACGGTCTCCGATATCATCAATAACGGAATCAATCAGGTCTTGAGTCGAACATTGGTCACCACGTTGACCGTGGTGTTGGTGTTGGTGCCTTTGACTCTATGGGGGGGCGAGGTGTTGCATGATTTTTCGCTCGCGCTGCTCTTAGGAGTCGTCGTCGGGACCTATTCCTCGATCTTTGTGGCAAGCCCACTCCTTCTCCTGTGGCCTGGTGCTGAAGGGAAGTTATTAAGTCGTGGCAAATAAATCCTCTCGTTCTGTTTCTTGACAGCCAGGAGAAAGGATTTCCAAAATGTAAGGTAATGCAAGGAGTTTGGCATTGATATGGGTATGGTAATGTGACCAAAGTGATACGCTTTGGGTTTCCTCTC
>JAOUQB010000322.1 GCA_029879555.1 Nitrospirota bacterium
GACCAGTGTGATGACCCAGACCTGTGGACGCGAATCCACGATGTTCCAGATGAGGAATTATGGGAGGCCCGACAGTTTCTGAAACGAAAGATGCTCATTTTTGTCCGTCAACGGGCTCGCATAGGATGGATGGATGGGACGATGGATCCGACCCAAGTGTTGGCGAGTGGTGCCTTATTTGAGCCGCATTCTTTGACGCTAGGCTTCGCCAGGCGCTTTGCGACGTATAAGCGTGCCACGTTGTTGTTTTCAGATTTAGATCGTTTGAAAAAAATTCTGCTGAACCCCTGGAGACCCGTTCAGATTATTTTTGCGGGGAAAGCACACCCTGCTGATCAGTTCGGACGTGAACTCATCCATCACATTTATCAATTTGCCAAAGACCATAATTTGGGTGGCCATATTGCCTTTGTCGAGGATTATGACATGCATGTGGCCAAGTTCTTAGTGCAGGGCGTGGATGTGTGGCTCAATAATCCCCGTCCCCCTTTGGAAGCCAGTGGGACCAGTGGCCAAAAGGCGGCGTTGAATGGTGTGCCCAATTTGAGCGTGTTAGACGGATGGTGGAAAGAGGGGTATGATGGGTCGAATGGCTGGGCCGTTCCTCTTCTCGATGAACCGGTGGATGATGGGAAGCAGGATGTTTGGGATTGTGCCAACCTTTACCGTCTTCTGGAAGATGAGGTTATTCCATTATATTATGATCGTGGCATTGATGGAATTCCTCATGGGTGGTGTACCATCGTCAAAAATGCCATTCAGACCGGGGCTCCAAGATTTAGTGCCCGTCGGATGTTGAAAGAGTATGTCCAGCGAGCCTACGCTCCCCTGCTCTCTCATGCGGTGTCTTCTGTGGAAGAAAAACGTGCCTGACTGTGAAGGGTGCTTGGATTTTCAGGGGCTTAGGATATCAAGGTGCAGAGATGGCTTTTGCCCTACCACTAACCACTGTCGGGGGTGTCTATGCTGAAACTTATTCGATGGAGTATTGTCTTTAGCCTGGTATTTGGAGCTGGGTTTTATACCGGCCAACAGCCAGATGTGGTGAAGCAAGCTCTGCGAAATTTGTCCGGAGAGGTGTTGGATAAAACCATTGGTCTTGACCAAACGGTCAAATTACAACGGCAAATGCTGGGTGCCAAGGAAGGACTCGTTGAGGGTCGGGCTTACCTGCTGGATCATAATTTTTCGGGGGCTTCTGAAGAATTTGAACGCACTCTTCAGCATTTAGATGAAGCCGTGGCACTTGACCCGCAAGGCCCGTTGGCCCAGAAGATTGAGGGGGTCAAACGGAAAGTTCGTGAGGCTCAAACAAGCTTAGCTCAGGGCCGAAACCTCCCCCCTCACCTATTAGAGGATCTTCGTCAGGAACTGCAGGCAGTTCTGCCCCAATAGATCAGGCGTTGACGGCCTCTTTTTTCCAAGCGGCCAACATGCGTTCGATCCGCATTCGGACGACCAGATCTGGATCTTTCAGTAAAGGCCTGATGGCCTCACGTCCGCGGGGGTCACCAATTTTTTCCAACGCGCTGGCAGCCGACAAGCGTGTAAACCAATCTGTATCTTGCAACCGTTCGATCAATGAGTCCACGCTACTCGCATCTTTTATCTCTCCCAGCGCGAGGATTGCTTGTTTTCTGGTGACTTCTTCTGGATCTTTCAATAACTCCAACAATCGACCCACAGCTGGTTTCCCTAGATCTGCCAAGGCCCGAGTGGCGTCATCTTTGAATTCATCACTGCGCATGAAAGAGATCAATGGGTCCAGTACTCGTTCATCATTAATCTTTCCTAAGGCTTTAATGGCTGGTTTCCTAGCATCATAATCGCGTGCATAGCGAAGGAGCAGTTCTACAGCAGGAGAGCCGATCATGGCGAGAGCTTCGATCGCCGCGTCACGTACCTGCCAATCGCCGTCTGGCAAACATCGCACGATGGGTTCGATGCACCGTTCGTCACCCATTTCCCCAAGGGTAATAATGGCTTCGCGGCGGACGACCCAATCTGAATCATTTAACAGATCGATTTGAATATCGATCTCATCTTTCACTTTTTCTTCGACGAATTCTTCTTCTGGTTCGGCCGGTTCTAGATCGGCTTCAGCCGAAGCGACGATGTCTGTCATTTCTTCATCGGACTCGGCAGTGATGGCTTCAGCCACTTCATCCACTAATTTGTCTTCCGGCGGGGTCTTCTTGCCGTCTAGGGACACGAATTCGGTTTGATCAGAAAATTCATCATCAATATTGGTTTGGTCGTCACGCATGATTGGGTTCCTCCACGTTTCTACGGTGTCATGACCTCTCGGGGTTATTTTGCGGCCTCGGTTTTGGCCGCGCGGGCCGCTTCCCGATGTTTTGCGGCTCGGACTTTTCGTTGTGTCCTTTTTAACCGTTTTCGAAGGGACCGAATAGCCGGGTTTCCTTCAGGAGTTTCACTTTTTGCTGAGGATTCCCGCACTTTTGTTTTTAACGCTACGGTGTCTTCCTGAAGAGATCGTCGTTTAGCCATGAGACAAGCATTCTCCTAGATAACAGATAATTTCAAGCCCCAATTCAACTGGGGAATGACCTGACAGAGTCTAGTCAAGGGCCTTGAAAGGTGTCAATGATCGGAGAAGGGTCAAACGGAATAATCATGAATTTTCCATAAAAAAACCCCCGCCGGGCAAAGCCCAGCGGGGGTTCGATCACAATCTCTGCAGTGCCTTACTTTTTGCAGAAGCTTCTTTCGTAGGCAATGACTTTCCAGCCTTCTTCTTCGCTGATCGTTGCTGGGATAAGTGGGACCATTCCGGTACCAGGGCTGCCGTTTTTAATGACCCACATCAATTCGCCATCTTTCCGTTTCTTGTGGAATTTGCAATTGGTGAAATCCCGAGGTCCAGGATTGAGGACCTTTCCAGCAGGGCCATTGCCATCGCCGTCCTTCCCGTGACAGTTGACACAGGTGCCTTTGCCTTCAAAGATGGCCTTGCCTTCGGCAATAATTTCAGGAGAAGCATCTTCAGCTTTTTTGTACAATTCATCAGGTGCTTTGTCTTTTTTGGCCTCTGAGCGTTTGTCAGCCGGAACACGGGCTGGCAAGGGATCTTTTTCCGGTCCGGCAATGGCCAGGCCAGTCGTCAGAAACATGGCAGCAGTTGCCATCACAAGCATTTTCATCGAAAACTTCATGTAAGCCTCCTGGGTTAAGCAGAGTTGATGAGAACAGTAAAAACTACTTGAGGTGTCCTTTACACCCCCATAGCGCCATTTCTTCTGGTTCGGGGTATTTGAGAGGGAAGGGATGATTTCTCATCCCTCAACCACCCAAACCTTTTTATCATATCAATCAAAATTTTGAGCTGTCAAGAAACAAAATTCTACCTGAGACCATCACCGAAACTACTCAGCTTTTATCGAAAAATTGTTCAAACCTGGAAGAGCTATAG
Source organism: Nitrospirota bacterium (assembly GCA_029879555.1). Lineage (GTDB taxonomy): Bacteria > Nitrospirota > Nitrospiria > Nitrospirales > UBA8639 > Nitrospira_E. Next base: position 3,434 of record JAOUQB010000322.1, read on the forward strand.
TATTTTAACTTTCAGCTAAGACCATTCAGAGCTCCCTCGCCCTTTCAGGGAGAGGGGTGGGGTGAGGGTGGGGATCTCATTGAATAGTTAAACGACTATAGAACTAAGAGATCCGGCCATGAAGAGTGGTTGAGGAACCTTAGGGGTGGAGTCTGATATCGCGAACCACTTGACCGGGTTTTCCAAACGGCCCTTGTGGTTGGCCGTCGAGTCGTATGACCACTCCTGCCGCATTACCGAGCGTCAGCTGAAACTGTTTGCTGGCTTTCCAGGTGATGCGTTGTCCCGGTTGTAAGAGGGCTTCATTCGGAGCTTGTTCGTCGGATTGAACAACTACCCAGGTGAGTTGTGTGGCCTCGATCTCAAGGGCATGAGATTCTTCGGCGATGGATTCGTCGACTGTCGGTGGGGGCGGTGTTGAAAGGATAGGTTCGGCTGAAATGGGTGCAACAGGGTTAGGTGTTGGTGATGGCGACGC
>JAOUQB010000323.1 GCA_029879555.1 Nitrospirota bacterium
TCGTGAAATGGTGCTTAGAGCGGGAGCCCGTCGATTACCGTCTATGGGGCTTGGGATTGTGTACGCTTTCGGTTCTTCTCTTGGATGCGATGAATTGGGGCCGCAATTAGTTATAAGGGAAAAGTTGCCAATTCTCATGAGGCGTCACCGAGAGAGTTCATGTGCCTCACACTTTACGGGTATCTTGGCTTGCAAATGAATCCTACGGACAGAAAAGAATTTGACGAAGCATGGAGAGTGCATCAAGACGCCGATTGGCCGGACGATTTGGGAAGCCACGAAGGGCAACTCATGACGTTAGATACGGTGATTGGGGGATGCCTGACCTATTTTTGCCAAGAACATGATTTAGATCATCAACGAGTAGAAATTTTGCGAGACTGTCTTGCCGAACTCGAAGGCGTCGTGGAAGATGTCGCAGAATCCCCCTCCGAATATTTTTGCCGCCTGCAATTTCTTGGAACGATCCTCCTTCAAGACTATTCCTAAACAACTATGATAGCGAACGTGTCCAACGCTGATACTGAACCCATGAGAAGGATTGATTCTATCAAGCGATGATTCTCAATTTGCAAAGTGGGGTGAGTCCCCGTCTTTTTCACAACACACAAGGAGGTTGCACATGGGAAACGCCACAAGTCGGTTCGAAGTGTTTGAAGGGAAGAATGGCAAATTTTATTTTCGTCTCAAAGTGCAAAGTGGAGAAATCATTCTATCGAGTCAGGGGTATGCCTTGCGGTCTTCCGCTCGACGGGCGATCCAATCCGTACGGGATCATGCGTCGGATGCGGCCTGTTATGTCACGAAGAAGAACAAAGCCGGGAAATCATATTTTGTCCTTGTCGCTCGCAATTCCAAAGTCATTGGCACCAGCCAATCCTATGCCTCTCCGCAAGGGGTGAAGAAGGGGATCGAAGCGGTGAAAAAAGCGGCAGTCAAAGCCGGCATTGAATAAGGCCATCAAGCCAGCGGGGCGTTCAACACCCGCTGTTCAGGTTCAGCTAACCGAGAGTGAAGGCTGAGTTGTGGCATCGAAGGGATTTAGCCGGCCATCAGAGAACCCTGGTTTGACGCTGGAAAAAATGCTGTGGTACCGTGATTTACTGTATTTTCACTTAAATGTTCTGACTGTAAGGCGATGGCTATGAACCAACAAAAAGACCTGAAAGAGATTCTGAATACCCTTCAATATACGGACGATGCCAAGGTGGTGGAGCAGATTTCTGTCCACACCAAAAGGGTGATCACGCGAATGAAGGGCATTCGCCGGAAAGTGGTGGTGATGAGTGGCAAAGGCGGTGTGGGCAAAAGTATGACCACCGTGAATCTCGCGCTGGCGCTCGCTCGTATGGGGCAACGCGTGGGGTTACTGGATGTCGATATTAATGGACCCTGTGTGCCGCAAATGTTAGGCATGCGCGGGAAAGGCTTATTGGATACGGCCGAAGGAGCCGTTCCTCCGACGGGTCCGTTGGGCATAAAAGTCGCCTCAATGGATTTTCTCTTACAGGACAACGCCCCAGTTCGATGGAAGGGGCCGATGGATCTCAGCCCGGTTTGGCTAGGTCTCACCGAAATGAATGTGATCCGAGAGTTTCTGTCGGACATGGTCTGGGGGGAATTAGATTACCTGTTGGCCGACCTGCCGCCGGGAGCCGCGGCCGATAAACCACCGCTCTTAGTAGGGCTCATCCCGGATTTAGCCGGGGCCGTGGTCGTGACAACGCCTTCTGAAGTCGCCTCGAATGTCGTCCAAAAATCGATTGCCTATGCGCAGGAATTGGGCATTGGGATATTAGGGGTCGTGGAAAATATGAGTGAGTATCGCTGTCCTTCTTGTGGAGACACCAATCCGCTGTTTGAGGGCGATACGGAATCCATGTGTGAGGTGCTAGGTCTGCCGCTTCTAGGGCGCATTCCCTTCGATCGTAATTTTGCGCGCACCTTTGATAAAGGGGAACCGATCTTGGATGGGGACAACCCCACAGTGGCAAAATATCAGGATATTGCGAAAAAAATTCATACCTTATTGGATTATCAACAGGTCTTAACCGGGAAATTGTAACGACTCGACGCAACCGTTGGCTGTCGCCGACACTCAGAAGGGAAACGATATGAAATTTGTCTGTCTCAAATGCGAAACCTATATGACCTTTGAGAAGGTTGAAAAACCGGCAGAAGGCACCTTGGGCGTCTTCTTTGAATGCCCCTCCTGTCAATCGCGCTTTTCGATGGTCACCAATCCCGGCGAAACCCAAATGGTCTCCTCGTTAGGGGTCCAATTAGGTGGCCGAACCGAAGCCGCCATTCCGTTAGAAATGACCCGAGGCGGATTAGAAGAAAACGTGTCTGCCGGAAAAGGGCAAATGGCGGCGTATCTCAATGAAAAAATTCAAGGAGGCCAACCGGCTTCAGCCGCACCGGCAGCTTCGGCTGCTCCAGCCTCAGGTGAGGGTGAAAGTGGCGGGTGTCCATTCTCGGCCATGGTCGCCCAAATGGGCTTGGGTTCTTCAGGGGCAAGCAGCACGGCTGCCCCCGCAGTCGAACAATTACTCTGGACCCCGGATGCCCAAGAAAAGTTGGCGAAATTACCCTCGTTTGTGCAGCCCATGGTGAAAAGCAGTGTCGAAACCTATGCGCGTAAGAGTGGCTTTACGACGGTGACCTTACAAGTCATGGATGATTCCAAGAATGCTTCAACGGAAGGCATCAAATGGACCCCCGAAGCGCAACAGCGGTTGGATAATATTCCTGATTTTATTCGCCCCATGGCCAAGCGGGAAATTGAGCGGCTTGTGAAGGAAAAGGGCGGCTCCGAAATCACCGCCGACATGATGGAAGAAGCCAAAGAAAAATTCATGAAGTTTATGTAAATCGAGATAGATATTTCAGGTCTAGCAAAAGGCGGCTCATAATCATGAGCCGCCTTTTTTTGACCCTTTCTCTCCAGTACCACATGAGCTATTCATCGACCAGATCTCTTTTCGATGATTTGTCCATGAAGTTCCCTTACTTGATCATAACTATCATATTCCATTTCTTTAAGGATTTTTTTAGACAGAACGCCATTTTTATGAAGAATTTCCAAAATCTTAAAACGATGTTGTCCACAGTTCAATTTGCCATAAATAGTCTCAAGGGGCCTTTTGCATTCCTTTGTGTTGTTGGTTTTATAGATGTCAACGTAACTCCAGACCAAAGAATGGATAATGTTTTCGTCTTTGTATTTTGCGGCGATTGACCTAAGAAGTTTCCAGTCTCCCTTCCTGTAGTTACCAATCAAGAGCGCAAGATAATCAGCAGGAATATTGGTTTTGTTGAGCTTTTCTAAGGCGAAATGTCGAATGTCTGTCCCCTTAAAATATTGGAGTGCTTCACAGGCATATTCAACCCGTCGGTTCTTTCGGCTATTTGGTTTTTTGGCGATTTCTAAAATGGGTCCATAATTGTAGGGGTATTCTGTTTCTTTAAAAACTCGTAAATATTTTTCTTGTTTTTCGGGGTCTAATTCTTTCAAAAAATCCTTAGCTAGTTTCTTAATATCATTTTTAGATAGGTCTTTGACCCACAATGGAGGAATGGGAACTATTTTTTTATTTTGAATGTTTTCATGAACTTTTGAATAATTATATTTTGGCCTTTTCCGCCTCTTTGATTGGGGCCAGGGAGGTTTCTCAATTGATTCCACATATTTTCTAATGAAAAGATTACCTTTTGCTGATTTTTTAAGTTCCCTGTAGACTTTGATGGTAGGATTTTTTTCTTGGAAAGAATCTACTAAGAAACTGTCTTCCCAGTCATCGGGATTCTTCTCAAAACCCTTACCCCTGATTTCAGCTATGTATTTAAGTCCTTCAAGTCCATCGAGTTCTAAAATGGCATCTTCTCCACACCATTCAGAGCCCTCA
>JAOUQB010000324.1 GCA_029879555.1 Nitrospirota bacterium
TGGTTTGGCTAACGGGGTGTTACTTCAGCTAGGGCTGATATCGGAACCACTTTCACTCGTGTTTACGGACTTTGCCGTGGCTCTCGGGTTGATCTATGGCTATCTGCCGTTCATGGTCTTGCCGCTTATTGTGGCCATTGAACGAATTTCGCCGGAGTTGGAAGAAGCGGCATACGATCTCTATGCGTCGTCGAGTGCGATGTTTCGACATGTGGTGCTGCCGTTAAGCAAGCCCGGCTTTCTGGCGGGTGGCGTTCTTGTCTTTATTCCGTCCCTTGGGGCTTTTATCACCCCTTATTTATTGGGCGGTGGCCAAAAAATGATGATCGGGACGCTTATTCAACAGGAATTTCTCGTATCCAGGGATTGGCCGTTTGGCTCTGCTCTTGCGTTCGGACTGATGGGGTCGGCCCTCATGGTCTGGTTTCTGGTCAGCCGAACTTGGTTAGGAAAGGATCTGTCATGAGACCCATGCCGAAACCGCTGGTCTTTGCGGGACTCATGACGATGCTTTTTTTGTATGTGCCCATCATCATCTTGATTGGACTGTCGTTTAATGCTTCGACGATGGGAGTAGCTTGGAAAGGATTTTCAGTCCATTGGTATCAGAAATTATTAGCGGATTCTTCGATTATAGAGGCCACCGTCAATAGTCTTGTGATCGCAGGGATATCTACGACTTGCTCCCTTGTATTAGGCCTTGGGGCCGCCATGGGATTGGAGAAGTGGCGAGGCCGGTATTCCGCATGGATGAACACACTCATCGTGCTGCCTTTGGTGATTCCAGAAATTTTATTGGGTGTCGCGTTATTAATGGCCTTTGTGTTGTGGCACGTGCCTTTGGGATTTGGCTCGATTATTATTGGTCACATGGTTTTTAATTTGCCGTTGGTCGTGGTCATTCTTCGAGCCCGTCTCCGCAAATTGGATCCCGCTTGGGAAGATGCGGCGCGGGACTTAGGCGCGACCTCATGGCAGGTTCTTTGGCATATCACGTTGCCCATGTTGCGACCGGCGATGGTCGGCGCGGCGCTTCTGAGCTTCACCGTTTCGTTGGATGATTTTGTGGTGACGTTTTTTGTGGCCGGGCCCGGAGCCACAACTTTGCCACTCAAAGTGTTTTCCATGATTAAAACAGGAATGACTCCGGAGGTGAATGCCTTGTCGGCGGTCATGGTGGTGGTCTCAATGGTCTGTGTCGGGTTGTCGTGGTTCTTTCAGCAACAGGCCCCTTCTTCCGTGATCAACAATGCCCAATCTTCATAAGCCCATCAAGCCTACATGCTGGGCAGTATTCTTCCTTGGGGTCCTGCTGCTTGGAGGCTGCTCCGATTCCACCTCCACTTCTCAATCTGGGGCAGCTGATCAGCCCAGGCTTCATTACTTTACCTGGTCCGATTATGTCGATCCCGAAATCTTAGCGGCCTTTGAAACCAGTCGTGGTGTGCGTGTGGTGGTCGATACCTTTAGCAGCAATGAAGAATTACTCGCAAAAATCCAAACCGGCATGGTTGGCTATGACGTGGTTGTGCCGTCTGATTTTATGGCGGGCATTATGGGCCGACTGGGGCTGTTGGCCAAGTTGGATTTGTCTCGAATTCCGCACGTTCAAGATTTGGAAACACATTTGAAGCAATTGCCGTTTGATCCAACGCAGCAATTTGCGATTCCCTATTTATGGGGCACCGTCGGAATTGGGTATAACTCAAAAGTGGTCACCGAAGTGCCAACCAGTTGGAATGTCCTCTGGGACCCTCACTATGCCGGCCGTATCAGTATGTTAAATGACCAGCGTGAGGTATTTGGGTTGGCGCTGCGCGCCTTGGGCCATTCATTAAATAGTCGTGATCCTCAATTGATTCAAGAAGCCAAAGAACGACTTATTCAACAAAAACCGCTGGTCAAGGCCTATACGAGTGAGCAATTTGATCAGCTCTTAGTTTCTGGCGACGTGGTGTTAGCGCATGCATGGGGCGGCCCGGTGGCACGGGCCATGCGGGAGGATCCCTTAATTCGGTATACAATTCCTCAGGAGGGTGGGACTATTTGGGCCGATTGTTTGGCGGTGTTGGCCAGCTCCAAGCAGAAGGAATTGGCCATGGATTTTATCAATTATTTATTAAGTGACTCCGTGGCCATCCAAACTTCCACACGACTGTTGTTTGCCTCCGCGAATCGGCATGTTCGCCATCAATTGCCGCCTGAGATTCGAGAGAATATCGCGGTGTATCCACCTGATGACGTACTCCCTAGAATGGAATGGTTGGAAGATGTTCAAGAAGCCACCCGGGACTACGATCGAGCTTGGACAGAGCTGAAAGTGCATTAGGAGCCATGCAGAAATGTCATTTTTCCCCATCCGTGATGATCGTGGCTTGACCCATTTAGGGATCTGCCACTAGACTCAATCACGCACGGTGTGTTTGATGTGAGACTGACGAAAGGGTATCTCATGATTGTGTCAATAATGCGAAGAAATCACGTTCTTTTCTGTCTGGCCTTGACGTGTTTCTTGGCCCAGGGGGTTGTTTTTGCGGGACAGGGAGACAAGCATCCTCGGGCACTGTTCGCCCAGCTTCCCTATGAGCCTCCTCCACAGCCGGACTATACGCCTGGGGAAGATGCAACCCCGGCCCCGGAGCAATTAAATGCCCAGGAGCAGGAGCGCCTTACCTCTCTCGTGCCTTTATTGGATGGGAATCAAGAGCTGTGGGCCATCGGTGAATTTGTACATTTTGGGAACCATTCCGTTCCGCATTTACTCAAAGCACTGAAAATGCCGGGATCTCGTATACGGTTTAATGCGGTCGAAACCTTGTCAATGATTAAAGATCCCTCGGCAGTACCCGCTTTGGTCGAGGTGGCCTTACAGCCCAATGAGGAATCCAAAGTTCGTTCACATGCATTACGAGTGGCGACTCGCCTGGATCCCAACCAAGTGATTCCTGCGATTGAAGGTATGGCCAAAGATCCCAATTCGACCATTCGCAACACCGCCGCGTTTGAAGCCCGGTATGTGCACCGCAAAGAAATTCTTCCTATTCTGATTGGAGTGATTCCTGATCCTGAGCAATATGTGTCCATTACGGCGCGGGATTCATTCTGGATTCTTACTCGATTCAGTGGTCCTATCCATGATTGGGAGATTTCCACACCCGACCAACGAAAAGAATGGGCGAAAGAATGGTGGGCATGGTGGGAAGACAATAAGACGAGATTTGAGAAAGGGCCGGCTCCAACGACACCACCTCAGCCCCCTGCCAATTTGAATGCGGGCTAATTACGAGCTCGACATTTTCGCCTCGGTGTTCGGGTGAATTTTCTAATACGATTTCATGTGGGATATCAACGTCGATAAGAAGGAGTAACGTAGTATGGCCGTGCTACCGATCGCAAAAGTAGGGAATCCTATTCTTCGGCAAATAGCTCATCCTGTCGACCTTGCAACGATAGGAAGCCGACGCTTCCAACAATTTCTTGATGATATGTTTGAAACAATGGTCCATTTTGAAGGAATTGGGTTGGCCGCGCCCCAAGTGGCGCAATCCGAACAGGTCGTCGTCATGGAATGTGAAGGAAGTGATGGCATTCCGAAGACGGTCCTCATTAATCCTAAAATTGTATTTTACGGACCCACGCAAAGTGAAATGTGGGAGGGGTGTTTGAGTATTGATAACATGCGGGGGAAAGTCGTCAGGCCATCGATGGTGCGTGTTCAGGCGTATGATCGGCAGGGCGTCCTCCAGGATATCGAAGCCGATGGCCTCTATGCCGTGTGCATTCAGCATGAAATGGATCATCTGCTTGGGAAACTGTTTATTGATCGAATGACTGATATGTCCACGCTGACGCAGTTAGAAGAGTTTGATGTCTATTGGAAGGAAGAATCGTCCCCGGTGATTTAA
>JAOUQB010000325.1 GCA_029879555.1 Nitrospirota bacterium
ACCACCTCTCAATGCGAACCAAAAATATTTTCAAGCTGTGAGTCGATGAGCCGATAAGGTTCTCTACGAACATGGCAATTGATGTAATAGTACGAGGAATTCAAGGCGCCACTGTAGTGGATTTTCATGGCCGACTTGATCTGCATTCTCGATGGCATATGAAAGCGATTATTAATCAATGCTGTCATACAGAATTCGAACATCTTATTTTGAATTTGCAAGGACTCACATTTGTGGATAGTGCTGGTCTGGGGTACTTAGTGATGAGCTCCCAACAATTCAAAGACCTGGGTCGAAAAATTTCCTGGATTGAACCGCAGGGATTTGTTGGCGAATTGATCAAAAATTTACAACTGCATAATCTCATTGCGATTTGTCCCACTGAACAAGACGCCTTGTCTTAAGTTTTTATCTAACAAAGGAGATAAGACTTTTGTTAATCATGGGATTTTGGTGGCTCATGCGACGATGTCTGAAGTCGAAAAATGAGGTTTCTGTTCCACCCCAATGATCCTTTTTCTCTAGTTCGTTCCTCCCGTATTTCTCTCATCCATCTCTCCATGTTTCTCAAAGCGGGATTGTTCTCCTATTTCTTGGTTAATCGGACCGTGTAAGGCGGGTGCTTTTCGGAATTGGAGAAGTTGAGTGGGAATGGCACTTCGATGACCCGAAAGTAAGTAGGCGATGGTGCAACTCAACAGAAGGTAGGGTCCGCTTGTGAGCCCAAAGAGTTCTAAGCCAAGGACGAAGGCCGTCAGTGGGATATTGATGGCACCTGCCAAAAGTCCGGTTAACCCTAAGGCTGCAAATAAGCTGGGATCGTGTCCAAAAATCCAACCGAGTATCGAGCCACTCGTGGCCCCCACAAAACAAATGGGTAAGACAATGCCCCCGCTGCCACCGACGTTAAGAGTGAGGGCCGTTGTGAGCATTTTGCCTAGGACGAGAGCCCATACGATGGTGCCTCCTTCAAGTGCTCGTTGGATGGTCTCTTTCCCTAGTCCTAAAATTTCTGGTGAGACGAGCCATCCCATACCGAGGAGCAGCACGCCTCCGACCGCTCCTTGAATAGGGGGCGAAACCTGAATGTGATACATGAGGCGTTTCCCGCCGTTGAGGCATTCAACAAAGATCATGGAGACGAGCCCGAAAATTCCCCCTGCAAGCAGGGAAAAAAGCAAGAGCGCTGGATGGAAAGGAGGAAATTGAGCGGCCACAAAATGTAGGTCCGGCATTCCCAAACTCGAGGCGGTGATATGGCCGATCAGTGCGGCGACGACAGATGGGAGAAGGACTTGATACGCCAACGATCCAACAAACAACACTTCAAGGCCAAATAAGGCACCAGCTAGAGGGGCACCCAGAATGGCCGCAAATCCTGCACTCACTCCGCAGATGACCAACGTCTTACGATCATATAAATCACATGACAGGGTATCTGAAAAAAAAGAAGAGAGCCCACTACCAATTTGGACGCAGGGTCCCACATTTCCGGCCGATCCACCCACGCCAATGGTGAGGAGGGTGGCCACAATTTTGGCAGGAATAACCTGCCACCGCATTTTCCCTGAACGTAAATGAATGGCTCGAACAACCTGTTCCACTCCTTGGCCTCCGGCCTCAGGAACCAGGGACGAGGTTATCCAGGCCGACAAGGCGAGACCAATCGGCAATAGCCAATACGTCCACCCTGCGTTTGCGCCGGTTTCAATGACCAAATTGAGAAAAAGCACAAACCCGGTACTGGTCATCCCTACGAGTAAGCCTACGATTGCGGCCAGGAAGAGCCACTTGAGGACGTGGGTAAAGAGAATCCCTTCTTCTGATACTTGCCGAATCATTCCAAGCGACCTTTCCTAGCCGTACCTTAACAATGCGTTGCTTGAAAGCCTAGATTCAAAAAAAATGCTGATGAAGGCCGTTGAGATCCACCACCAGGCTGGGTGGCTGGTTGATCTTCGTTGACAGGTTGGGATGCCATTGGTAGCGTCAAGAAGAAACGCCCTCCATTCAACGGGCTGCTGCATGAAGGCTCAATGAGAGCTGAGGCAGCTTCGTTGAATATATTTCTGCGCGCATTCCCTTGAACGTGTATGCAACCGACATGCTCTTTTGTGTATCTCTGCTTAGTCGGACTCTGTTGCTTTGTCAGCTATGACATGGTTCGGCGACCAGCGTTGGCTTTGCTAGCCGATTCGCTTGGCGCCAATCCATTCATGGTTGGCATGATTGTGGCCCTTTCGACGGTCACAGGAATTTTCCTGAAGTTGCCGATGGGCCTCCTGTCGGATGTGGTGAATCGCCAACGATTGATGGTAGGCGGGGTCTTAGCCTTTGCCCTCCCACCATTTTTTTATCCGTTCATTCCTGATATGTCGACACTAGGGATGCTGCGGCTGGTTCATGGCTTAGCGACCGCCATGTTCACTCCCCTGGCGTTGGCCATGGTGGGAGATTGGTTTGCGCAACACAGAGGTGAGGCCTTTGGGTGGTATACCTCGGCGACACAGGGCGGAGGCTTACTCGGCCCCATGATTGGTGGTGCCATTGTGTATCAGTACGGATTTTCGCCCGCGTTCTTGTTAGCGGGTGTGTTTGGCATGGTGGCTGTGTGTGTCTTTTGGCTTATTCCCCAAGAAACCCCGCGAGCCTCGGCTTCTCCGCATTCGTTGGCAACAGTCTGGCCGCAGATGCGGGAGGGGCTTTTGCGTGTGTGTCAGAGTCCCCCCATTCTCATGACGAGTCTGGTAGAAGCCGCCAAAATGGTCGGAAATGGGACGCTGATGGCATTTCTGCCCTTATACGGACTTCTGGTGGGCTTGAATGCAGCTGAGATCGGGGTACTCTTTGGCATACAAGCCTTCACTTCTTTCATTGCGAAACCCTTTATGGGGCGTCTTTCAGATCGGAGTTCGCGTCAACCACTTATTGTGGGCGGTCTGTGTTTGTGTGCGGTGATGGTGATGGTGATTCCCCATATTGAAAGTTTTGGTGTATTACTTCTCGTGGCTGGAGGATTTGGTTTTGGCGAAGCCGTGGTCACGTCGTCGACTACCGCTTTAGTGGCGGATGTGTCCCAAGGAAAAGGACTTGGCGCAGGGATGGGTTTACGCGGAACGATTATGGATATGGGACATGCCGGTGGTCCGCTTCTGGCTGGCTTGCTGATTGGACAATTCGGCTATAGTGGAGGGTTTTTCTGGGTTGGTGCATTAATGTTACTCACGGGGATATTATTTGGGGTAATGATGATAGGGATCAAGAAACCCGTCATGCTATAATCCGTCAAATTAGAAGGATGCGAACGATGGATGAAGCAATGGGAACAGGCGATATCATTATTGGAGCCTTCGCCGCTTTAGGTGTGTTAGTCCTCATCGTAGTGTTTCTGGTGGTGGTGAAAACCAAGTTATTGAAAAAAGATGAAGAACCCGATGAACAATCATAAGGTGCCGCATGTTTAGTGGAATCGTTGAAGAAATGGGGGCTGTGCAAGCGATTGAGAGAGGCTTGGCGGGCGCCAAGTTTTCGATCTTGGCTTCCGCCATTTTAGAGGACTTACAGGTGGGCGAGAGTGTCAGTGTCTCAGGCGCCTGTTTAACGGCCACCATCGTTGAAGGCAATAGTTTTTCGGTAGATGTCTCAACAGAAACCATGAATTGTACGTTTCTTAGCAAGATGACTGTTGGGACACCGCTCAATCTTGAGCGAGCGATGAAGTTGAATGCCCGTATCGGAGGTCATTTGGTGACTGGCCATGTCGATGGAGTAGGAATACTCAGGGCACGTGAACAAGATGGGAATGCTCTGTATCTCACGGTGGAAGCGCCTGATGACGTCATCCGGTATTGTGTACCCAAAGGGTCGATTACGATGGATGGG
>JAOUQB010000326.1 GCA_029879555.1 Nitrospirota bacterium
ACTGCCGGTTATTTGGTGGAAGATTTGCGGGCCTCCCAATCAGCTAAGAATTTTTTTAACCCGATATCCGTGAGCGGATGTTTAACGAGTTGTTGGAAGACACTGTAGGGCATCGTGCAAATATGTCCCCCGAGGAGTGCAGCTTGGACCACATGCTGCGGATGACGGACGCTCGCCACGAGTACTTGGGTGGAATACTCATAATTTTCATAAATGGTTAAAATTTGTTCGATAAGGTCCATGCCGTCTGAGCTGATGTCATCAAGACGTCCGATAAAGGGCGAGACGCACCAGGCTCCCGCTTTAGCGGCCAAGAGGGCCTGAGTGGGCGAAAAACACAGGGTTACATTGACGCGAATCCCTTCGCTGGCCATGAGCTTCGTGGCCTTCAGCCCTTCTGGGATGAGTGGAACTTTCACCACGATATTTTTATGAATTTTGGCCAGTTCACGCCCTTCCTTGACCATCGCGTCGGCCTCGACACTGACGACCTCGGCACTAATTGGGCCATCCACGAGGCTGCAAATTTCCACGAGGAGGTCTTTGAAATCTCGGCCTTCCTTCGAGACGAGTGAAGGGTTGGTGGTGATACCATCGACGAGACCATAGCTGGCCGCTTCTCGAATTTCGTTCACATTGCCGGTATCCAAATACAGTTTCATGACCGTCTCCTTTGGTAGAAGAAAAATCTCGTAATTGAAGAGCTGGAGTCATTGTAATCAAGAACACGGGTCTGGACAATTAGGTGGGGAAACTTCGCGTTTTCACTTGAGGGTTTGACGGATGGAGAATCGAAGACTAGAATTTTTAGTATGTTCTGTTCAGGCGCCACGAGGAGGGAACTGGTGAAAAGGAGGCAAACGTGATTCGACGATATGTGATGGTGGGGCTGCTGGGGTTAGTGTTCGCCGGCTGTGGTGGCAATCCGTATTTAGAAGCCTCGCTAGACCCGGCAAAGTTCGAAGGGAAAGACCAGGCCTGGTTTGAAGAAAACTGGGGAAAACCCAGTGCGAAAACCTCGCGGTTTTTTGGGGGGGAAAGTTGGATCTATTCTCGTATTGCTGGCGGAGAAACTCATTTCCCATTTTTTAATTTCTCTCCGAACCAGTGCCAAATCACGTTGGATTTTGATAAAGATCAAAAGCTGGACGATTACTCGTATACGGATTGTTAGTCTCCGTATATCTTGAGACCAATCAAGATATCCTTGGATTGTTCGCGCATCCAGAATCCTGGCACAATTTGTTCAGACGAGGGACTTTCTCTACCGTGAGACCTGTCTGGCAAGAAAGGTATCGTGTCACGTCGAATTGTTGTGTGTCAGACGCAGGAAGACTTATTCGAAGCCGCGGCTCAAATCGTCGTGCAGTCTGCACCTTTCAGATCAGATCGCGCCCAGTCGTATTCGATCGCGCTGTCAGGTGGTTCAACGCCGCAACGATTGTTTGCGCGATTAGCGGCTGATCCTTACCGGTCACAAATTGATTGGTCATCGATCCACGTGTTCTGGGGGGATGAACGAAACGTGCCTCCGGATCATGGGGATAGCAACTTTCGCATGGCCAAAGAACATTTATTAGATCGTGTGCCTATTCCTTCTGACCAGGTGTTTCGCATGGAAGGGGAGCTCCCAGCGCAAGAAGCAGCGATTCGATATGAAGACGTGTTGCAACGGGCCTTTTCTCTGAAAAACAAAGAAGTTTTCCCTCGGTTTGACTTAATTTTATTAGGCATGGGGTCCGATGGTCATACGGCCTCGTTATTTCCCGACACCGCGGTTCTGGAGGAAACGACACGTTGGGTAGGGGCTCCGTGGATAGAAAAATTACACACGCACCGTATTACCCTCACTCCGCCAGTCCTGAATGCTGCTCGCCGGATTGTCTTTGTGGTGAGCGGAGCCGACAAAGCACAGGCTGTGCAGGCCGTATTAGAGGGACCTGTTCAGATCCGTCAGTACCCGTCGCAAGTGGTGAATCCAATCCAAGGAGAAGTGCTCTGGCTGATGGATCGTGAGGCGTCAAGTCGCCTCCAGCAGACCCCGCTTATCGAATGGGAAGGGGACAAAGGGATGGTTATCGGATGACTCCTACTAAAGCACCATTGGCGTTTATTCACGCACTACACAAGCACCCGGTGAGCTGCGAAGGTCAGAATTGTTCCTCTTCTGTGGAGGTGAACGATATTTCCCAACCCGCTGACCGAGTCAAAACCTTTCACTTGCAGTGCGGTGCGTGCCATTGGGAGAAAACGGTGTCCGGTTCGCTTCAGGTAGACCCGCCATGGGACGAGGGCTCCCTCATGGAAATAACCGAAGAGCATTTGTTGCATCTGGAGCCTGTCTGTCCGTACGACCAGGCACCATTAGAATTTCATTCTCTGCCCAATCCCCGTAGGCGGGCTCGATATCGAATCACGTGCTTTTATTGTGGGCGCCAAGAAGAATTGGATTGGCCCCCTGAAGAAGCCAAGCGGTAGGTTGTGGTTGTGTCGAGACTGTTTGGTGTTCTTGTGCCCTTCAGAGTTTTCCAAACGGGATCTTCCCTGCTGTTATTTCACATAGCCCCTCGTGTTCCTCTGAATGAAAAAAATTAAAAAGAAGAAATCAGCCAGCCAGGCCTTGCCCGCCTTTTTGATTGGTTGGACACATGGAGAGCCTCCCCCTCCTGGGTATTTGGCTGCCTGGTTTGACCAACATTATGGGGGACCGTTACAAATTCGATTTCTTTCGTCGAGTGGCCATCATCATTTTGAGGCTGTGCATACCAATTGGAAAGCGCAGGTCCAATTGGCGCCTGCGGCTCAGGTCGTTGAGCAGTGGCAAGGGCAATTACAGTGGGACCATCGTCATCTTGCGCAACTGATGGTTCCGTCAAAGGCACAGGCTGATCGCCAGGACGAGGTCCTTCACCTTGCTCGAGTCGCCAGAGGCCTGACCTTGCTGATGGAGGGAACTGCCTATGATGTTGCCACGGGCACCTATTTAAATCCTTCGGATTGGAAGGATCGAGACCTCGCGGTGTTTCAGATTGAAGATCATGTGCAGGTCGAACAACAGGAACAGATCGAGCAGATGCGGAGGTGGTGGCATACCCGTGGTCTCACGAAATTCGGATTAGATGACATTGAACTGTTTCAGTCCCTCGGATTATCAGAGCGAACCATCAAGCCCATGTTGCAAGGGGTCGCTCTTCAATTGATGGCGTATGGAAAAAATCCAAAAATCGGAGAGCATGTTCCCTTTGGGGAACACGGAGAGCAGGTCGAGGTTGTTCGCCATCGGACCGATCCTCGGTACGGCGTGCCCTTGGCCTTTCGAGAGATTCGAATAGCCTAAACACTCAGGATCAGGTGGGGTGTTATCGAGGAGCAGCGACGACGGTAATTCGAGTCTTTGCGCCAGCCACAAGCGTGCGGTCGCAAGGCTTCAGGTCTGTATCAATCGCGACATGGGGTGTATAGCCGGGACGGCTCATCAGGTGTTGAGTCAGGGCTTCGCCTGAATCGATCGGGCGGGGCATTCGATAGATATAGATGATTCCACGGTCCTCAATGTGATACCACCCTCGCCCTAAGGTGTTGGTATAAAACGCGATAATGACTTCAGGAGAATCCGGACTGAGCAGGACGGCCGAAGGAAAGGTTTTATATTGTTTCCCCTGGATGTTGGCTGTCCCGCTGGGAATCGCACTGGCCAACCTCGCGTGAGGGTAGGCGGGCACCATAAAAAAGTTTGCTGGCGGCGTCCAACTTTTTAAAAACGATTCATGCAGGGTGGTGAGCTGACATTGCGCGTTTTGGCGTACTGCCGAAAAATCTGCGAGAGGGGCGTAGGAGCTCGCCTGTGCCAAGTTCGGCACTAGAAGAAGCCATACCAAGTG
>JAOUQB010000327.1 GCA_029879555.1 Nitrospirota bacterium
CCTTAGTCAGTCCCTCCCCCCCCATCATCTGGATAAATGCCCATGAAATAGGCAGGATATTTGGACTGCCGAATGGTGCGGCTGCGATAGCCCCAATGCCTTGTGTTCCCCCCGTGGGCACGAGAGAATGGGTCGGTAAGAACGGGGCAAGGTGTTCGGCCACGGCAATGGGGCCCATCCCTGGCCCCCCTCCACCGTGGGGGATACAAAAGGTTTTATGGAGATTGAGATGACACACATCGGCGCCAATCTCTCCTGGTTGAACCAGTCCGACCATGGCATTCATGTTTGCGCCATCCATATAGACTTGCCCGCCATGCTTGTGAACCGTGGTGCAGACGTGGCGGATGGTTTCTTCGAAGACGCCATGCGTAGAAGGATAGGTCACCATGAAGGCGGCGAGCGTGTCTTGATATTGGATACATTTGGTTTCTAAATCTCGCAAATCGATATTGCCGGCGGTATCGCAGGCTACCGAGATGACTTGCATCCCGGCAATGACGGCACTGGCCGGATTGGTGCCATGGGCCGATACCGGAATCAGGCAGATATTGCGATGGGTGTCCCCTCGCTGTTCGTGGTACGCCCGAATCACCATGAGCCCCGCATATTCGCCTTGAGAGCCGGCGTTGGGTTGCAAGGACACGGCAGCAAACCCCGTGATTTCCGCCAGCCAGGCTTCCAATTGGTGGGTCAACAGCTGGTAGCCCTTGGCTTGCTCGGCTGGAACAAAAGGGTGAAGCCGACTGAACTCCGGCCACGTCACCGGAATCATCTCGGCCGTGGCATTCAGCTTCATCGTGCACGATCCCAAGGGAATCATGGAATGCACGAGCGACAGATCTTTCGCTTGCAGGCGGTACATATACCGGAGGAGTTCATGTTCAGAATGATAGGCATGAAACACGGGATGGGTCAGATAGGGCGATTGTCGTTGAAGTTCAACGGGGATGGCGCCATCGGGTGCTTCGTTTCCTAGACCCAAAGCCTTGGGCAGCGTGTCGCTTGAAGAAAAGATGGCTAAGATTTGGCACACCTCTTGGATCGTGGTGGTTTCATCGAATGAAATGCCAAAGGTGTCATTCTCAAATCTTCGGAAATTCATACGGGCCTGCTGCGTTTTGTGTTGAATGTCCTTCGCAGATAGGTAGGGGCATTTGACCCGGAGGGTATCGAAAAAGGCTGATTCCTGAAGTTCGCATCCTAGTTGGCGCAGGCCGTTGGCCGTTATATTCGTGAGATGGTGAATGCGGTTGGCTATGGCTTTCAGCCCTTCGGGTCCATGATAGACGGCATACATGCCGGCCATATTGGCGAGAAGGACTTGGGCCGTACAAATATTGCTGGTGGCTCGATCACGTCGAATATGTTGCTCACGCGTTTGCAACGCTAAGCGATAGGCTTTCCGGCCTTTCGCATCTTTGGAGACGCCCACGACTCGTCCAGGAATCTGTCGTTTGAATTCTTCTTTGGTGGCCATGAACGCGGCATGTGGCCCTCCATACCCCATCGGGATGCCAAATCGTTGGGAAGATCCCACTGCAATATCGGCGCCCCATTCACCGGGGGGCACTAATAGTGTGAGGGCGAGAAGGTCCGTACAGGCTACGACCAGTGCGCCAGCTTCGTGGGCCTTCCCTACGAATTCTTGATAGGATCGCACGGCGCCATCCGTTGATGGATAGGAAAGGAGCACGCCAAAGATGTGGTCGGGTAGGAATTCCAGAGCATCCGACCGACCGACCTGGATGGTGATGTTTAACGGCTGTGCGCGTGTCTGCAGGACCGCCAGGGTTTGTGGGTGACAGTCCTCAGCCACAAAAAATGTCTGACCTTTGACTTTGCTCAGGGCCCGGCACATGCTCATGGCCTCTCCCGCCGCCGTGGCTTCGTCCAACAGCGAGGCATTCGCCAATGGAAGACCAGTCAGATCCGCGACCATGGTTTGAAAATTGAGTAAGGCTTCCAGGCGTCCCTGCGCAATTTCCGCTTGATAAGGCGTGTATTGTGTATACCAAGCCGGATTTTCCAGGATGTTTCTGGCAATCACCGGTGGAGTCAGGCAATCGTAGTAGCCCATGCCAATGAAGGATCGGTAGAGTTCATTCTGTGCCCCCATACGGCGCAATTCGTCTAGCATGAGGTCTTCTGACTGGGCGGCCGGGAGATTCAGGGGACGAGAGATGCGGATGCCTTCCGGCACGGTCGCTTGAATGAGTGCATCAAGCGATGGCAGTCCCAATGTGCCGAGCATTTCTTGAAGGTGGCCATCTGACGACCCGATATGGCGCTGCGCGAAATTAGTCATGGCGAGCGAATGACCTTTGAAGAATCAAGGGAAACGGAAATGTCGTACTTGAGTGGGACTATAGGTGATAAAGACGAGGTCGGCACTGTCACCATACCGGAAGTACACTGGCCTGTGTTGGATGTTGAGTAGAAAGCAGCAATCCGTTAACGATGTTCACCGATGGTCGAATCATCGTAAAAAACTGTTCAGGCACACTAGCATGTTTGTCTGTTTCCTGCAAAAAATTCCTCAATGAGTTTTCAGCGTTTTGGGAGTTGTCGCTTGCTCAGGATATTCGGTTGATTCTATTCTTAGAACCGATTGATAACATCATTACACGACAAACACTTCAATGAAAATTTTAGGAGATTGTCATGATTATTCTCTCCAATATTTTGAAATTGTATGACGGGACGTCTGACGCGCCTGACGCTATTCACGAACGAATGGATGTCTGGATCGATGGGGGCCTCATCAAGGCGGTGCATCCGCACAAACCCACGCATCCACAGGGACCCGAAGTGCGGCGGGTTGACTGTTCTCCCTATACGGTGACACCAGGCCTTATTGATTGTCATGGCCATGTGACCTTGTGGGGGGTGGGAAATGAGAACCTAGATCGGATGAATTCCCCTGAGGCGCCATTTTGGGCCGAGCGTATTCTGTATAAGACGTTAGTCCAGGGTGGAGTGACGACCCTCAGAGATGTTGGGGGCGCCACGCAGGTCTTGAAGCGGCTTGTTGAACAGGGCGTGCTCCTGGGGCCTCGCCTGCAGTTAGCCATTTGTATGTTGTCGACTACCGGGGGGCATGCAGATTTTCGAGGGCCTGATCGCTGTTGCGGGGAACTGTCTCGGTTATGGCCTGCAGGTCCTGGGCGACCGTCCAGCATTGTGGACGGCCCATGGGAATGTCGAAAGCGTGTGAGAGAAATTGCGGCCTGTGGCGGGGACCTGGTGAAAATCTGTGCCAGCCCTGGCGTGGTTTCTCCCACTGACCACTTAGAACACCGTGATTTTACCCTGGAAGAAATGGAGGCGATTTGTGATGAAGCGGCCGGTCGAGGCATGTATGTGGCCGCCCATGCGCATAGCCGAAGTGGCATTCGTCTGGCCATTCAGTCTGGGGTGAAAGATATCCAACATATTTCCTTTATGGATGAGGAGTTAGCTGAATTGGCCTATGCCAAAGGCTGCCGGGTCACTCCCACCTCCTGGGTGGGGCAACGGCTCTTGCAATCCGGGGAGTTTAACGAATTCATTACCGCCAAAGTTCAGGCGGTGTCGGAAAGCCATGCACAAGCGGTTAAAGTCGCTCACGCCAGTGGGTTGAAGCTTTTAGCGGGGACGGACCCGGTTTTGCCGGATATGCATGGTCGCAACTATATGGAATTAGTGGCCTTGATTCAGGAAGGCGTTCCGCCTTTGGCCGCCTGGTTTGGGGCGACGGGATTGGCTGCCGAGCAGCTGGGTCTCATGGATACCGGAAGGCTGGTTGAAGGGCAACGGGCAGACCTGCTTGTGTGCGAGGCCGATGTTCTTGAAGACCCCTCTCGCTTAGATAATGGGGCGCTCGTCGAAGTGATG
>JAOUQB010000032.1 GCA_029879555.1 Nitrospirota bacterium
GGCCGTCGTATCGGGATTCGTCCAAGTTGGGAACCGATGGACCTACCCGCGGAGGGGATTGAAATCGTGCTTGATCCGAAGCAAGCATTTGGGACGGGGCACCACGCCACGACGCACCTTTTGCTTGAATGGTTGGAAGAGTTGTCGGAGTTGAACGATTGCAGGGTATTAGATGTTGGGACTGGTAGCGGGATTTTGAGCATGGTGGCCTTGCGGTTGGGTGCTCTGTCTGCCCTGGGAATTGATTGTGATCCCGTTGCGGTCGATTGTGCGAAAGAGTATGCCCTGATGAATGGATTTGCGGATGAACTGGATGTGCGATGTTGCCGAATCGAAGACCTGACTCTCCAAGCATTTGAGATTATTGTGGCGAATATCGATCGGAAAACGATTCTTGAAATCTCCTCTAAGTTTTCACGGTTTCGTTCCTTTTCTACGCAGCTTTTTTTATCTGGCTTGCTGAAAGACGATGAGTCCGAGATTGCGGAACACTTACGCAAAGAAGGGTGGATTCAAAAAGCTATTCGGGAGCGCGAAGGGTGGATTGCGCTTCACTTTGGCGTGATGTCGTCTTGCTGATTGTCTTCCGGTAATGATTCGAGAAATGTAATGAGAGCCTGATAGGTTTGTTGCCGCACTTCGGTTTTTGATCCCGTCCCACCTTCGATGTTTTTTTGTAACCACACGGTCTCGGAAAGGTGCGCACTTGCCGCGTTACATAAGGTCCACATTTGGTGAAGAAATTCCATCGGAAGTCCGACTTGGACGCCTTCTGACTCAATTCGGTCGTCTAAAATCGCGAGTAAATCCGAAATAGCTTGATCAGGTCGATACAGCTGGGCAGCGAATCCAAATGCGGCGTGGGAGGCTTCGTCTTGTTTGGCTTGTTCGACGAGATCATGCATATATTCTTTCAGAAGGCCAATGATCCTCCCGGACAACCTCATGAGGAAGAGTAGCCGGAAATAGGGGGTATTGGGAAGAGCGGATAGAAGAACCGGTATAGGTGTTAGGGCAGTTTTGTCCAACCATTCCGAAATGAGAAAGGTTAATCTTCGAAAAGCGTTTCAATATCTCCTTTGAAGGTGCCAGGCGGAATCCCAGGCTTCCAATCACCGTATTTTTGGTCAGGGCGGTGAAAGTATTGGTTGTTTTGACGTTTGATGACCCAATCTTCCCCTTCGGCCCATAACTGACGGATTTCTTCTTCATCCATTCTTAATCGTGTCCTGTATCTAGAGGCGACCTTGTGTTTGAGGTTGCTGTGGTTATGGTAAAATTCTCAGGCGTTTTGAGTTCAGAGAGTACTTTCATCATCTCTTCCTCCTCTGTTTCTTTCTCGTCTAAAGTGATGGCCAACTGAAGTGCAAACTTTTCGTCATCACCAAAGCGGGCCGAAGGACATTATGAATCGATGAAGTTGAGATAATGGCGAGAGGGAAACAACCATAAAGTGCTATGATATGCACTATATTGGCAAGAAATAAGTAATATGGTATAGAAAACACCTTTTTCCAGGTGTGGGCCTCAAAATTTCATCAAATCAACCGAAAAGAATCAAATTATTCATTCGACAAATGAAGGGAATAGGCATGGGACGAGGGAGCGGTATCGTCTTGATAGGGGTTTTGTGTTGTGTGGCCAGTGTTCCAATTGTGGGCGCTGAAGAATCCGTGCAAGCCTTGACCAATCAGGCGATGGAAGAATGCCAAAAGGGCCGACGGGCGAAGGATGCCGAGAGCCGGGGTGTACATTTTGATCGAGGGCGTACCTTGGCGGAAAAGGCAGTCGAATTAAATAGTCAATCTGCCGATGCCCAGTTTTCCTTATTTTGTAATATTGGAGAACGGATGCGGGCCAATGGGGAAGTTTTCTTTTCAGTCTTTGACTACGGCCGCATGATGGATGCCTTAGATCAGACTCTTGTCTTAAACCCCAATCATCTTGATGCGTTGTCCTCCAAGGGCACCATTCTCATTGAAGTTCCTGAATTTCTTGGCGGAGATGACGCCAAGGGGGAAGTCATGTTGCGGAAAGTCATTAAAGAAGAACCGACCTCGATTAATGCCCGGATGGTCGTCGCACGTCAGTGTGCCGAACGAGGAGAACATCAAGAGGCGTACGAATTGTCCAAACAGGCACTGGACTTAGCGAAACAACAGCAGCGAGACGACCTCCTTCCCGAGGCCGAAAAAACTTTTTCGGAAATCAAAACGAAACTCATGGCTCACTAATCTGGCTCGCCACTTTCACCGGTTCGCCTGGGATCCCAGGATTCAAATTTTTTTACGTTTTTCCATCGACCGGCATGTCTCGTATTCACGGTGGACTTCCTGATTATCTGGCTCCGGGTCTTTCCATTCTTTTTGTGGGAATTAACCCTGGGCTTCGTTCCTCGAAAGTTGGCCATCATTATGCCGGGCCTTCAAATCGTTTTTGGAAATTGTTATACGAAGCGAAGCTTGTTCCTGATCGCCTGACCTGTCAAGATGATAGACGATTGCTTATCTTTGGGTATGGCCTAACCAATCTTATTGCCAGGCCTACATCGGGGACGCGAGACTTAACGGAACAAGATTTTCTTCAAGGGCGGGAGGCGTTGCTTGCGAAAATCACGCGCTATCAACCTGCCATTGTCGCGGTGTTAGGGATGAGTGTGGCTCGGGTATTGTGGGATCACGAGGACCTAGTTTCTTCTGGCCAAGACAAACCCAAAGAGCGGATCCTCCCCGGGTTCCAATCGAGATCGCTTGCGGGTGTGCCTGTGTGCGTATTGCCAAATCCCAGTGGACGCAATGCCCATTATTCTTATCATGTGATGACAAACCTCTTTGTTGAGCTAAAAAACGTTTCCTTGAAGTTGTCACAAGGGCAGGCGAACCAGACGTGTTCTTAATAGAGGGATGAATCGGTCTGTATGATTGTGAAGAGGTTACGTGACTTGCATCAAACTGTTCGTGTATCCATGCGTGGTCGGTTCACCATATTGATTGCTCTGATTCTTGTGCTCTGCGTCGGTCCATTGGTCCTGTTGGCTGCTGATGAGCCCTCGCGCAGATCAGCGGATATGATTGAGAATGCCAAGCGTGCCACAGTTGGCATTCTTCAAGCGGAAGCGGTACAGGCGAACGATCCAGGTTTTGGTGTCCCCATCACCATTCGGGGATCAGGGATTCATCTAGGAAACGGTCGTATTGTGACGGCACGGCATGCGGTTGAGCGGTCTGAGGGCGGGAAAGAAGTGGTTCCAGAGAACATCCTGGTGCTGACAGATGATCTCCGGGAGCTGCTCGCCACCCGTCAAGGAGCCAATGCCTATTTAGATGTGGCGGTCTATCAACTGCAAGGGGACCAGTCCGATTGGCCCGTCTCCCAGGTCACGTTTTCTGACGAAGATGTGACCTATGGGAATGAGGTGTTTACAGTAGGGTATCCCATGGGCCGTGGCCCGGCCCTTTCATTTGGAAAGGTGGGGAATCCCAATACCTTTTTAGCTACTGTTCACAGTCGATTAGTGCAAGTCGATCTTACTACCTGTCGAGGGAATTCCGGAGGAGGTCTTCTGAATGATGAAGGACAATTGGTGGGTCTGGTTCATGCGATTATCCAAACGGAAACGTCCCCTGCAGAGCGGGGGTGTAGTCGATTGGGGTTTGCCCTTCCCGGCTTGTTAGTCAAGCGTGTGGTTGATGCCGTGTTGGCTGGGAAGACTCCAGGATTTTCCGTGTTGGGAATTCATCTTGAAACTTTGAAAGAGGGCAATCGGTGGATATTGGGTATTGCGAAAGCCACGGGGCCTTCAAGGCATGCGGGGTTTCGAAAAGGCGATATCTTAGTGGCGATTAATGAAATCGCGGTCACGACGCCGGCACAATTGAAAAACTATCTCATTGAACGTACGGAACCTGGACAAGTCGTCGTCGTCCGGGTTCGACGTGGAGAGATGCAACACACCATTTCGGTAAAGTTGGGACATTCCTGATTCATCACGTCTCAACTTTGGGCTTTCTTGCCCTCCTCCTTCATTTTTCCAGTCACCATACAATTCTTCTGTGGTCAAACTGGCAAGGATTCCAGTACAGTGCCATCATTTGGGAACAGGGAAGGTTTTGAAGACGGTCAGCCTCTTTCTCGATTGACACGGGCAACTTCATCTCTCGCTTTTTTCAACCTCACAGGTCTTTTTCGGGAGTCGGTGGATGTCCCCTCGCGAGTATGACGTCATTATCGTGGGCATGGGACCAGCTGGTGCCTCAGCGGCCTACGAGTTGAGCCGCCACGGAATTTCCGTTTTGGCTTTTGATAAACAGATTCATCCTCGGTATAAAGTGTGTGGAGGGGGGCTTTCAGCTCGCATTGCAAAGATTCTTCCCCTCGATTTTCCTGAGGTGGTGGAAGAAACTGTTCGTCGAGTGCAATTTACCTATGGAGATCGAGAATCGTTTCTTATTGAGTCACCAGATCCCATTGCCTTTATGGTCATGCGGCAAAATTTTGACCAATGGCTAGCCGATCATGCTCGACAAGCTGGGACCGAAATTCATGAAGGGGAGAGGGTCGTTGAGATTCACAACGGTGAAGATGGGGTCGATGTGGTGACGACACAGGCCCGATACCATAGCCGAGTGGTCATCGGAGCCGATGGGGCTATGAGTGTGGTGGCACAACAATGTTTCCCAGGGCGGCCGCTACGGAAGATTCCCGCGCTAGAGAGTGAAGTGCATGAAGAAGGGTCCCATCCATTTCAGGAAATCCCGACGGCGCTCATTAGTTTGCAGGCCGCCAAAAAAGGCTATGGGTGGATCTTTCCCAAGCGACAGGGCCTGTCGTTGGGGGTGGGGGAATTTGTTCAAGGCCCCAAACGCCCGAAACAAAGTTTTCGGGATTTTATTGAGCATGAACCTATGTTGACTGGGCTACAGATCCCAACTCCATTGGGGCATCCGATTCCCATTGCGTCTCCCCAGGCGTATCGAAGTGGACACGCCTGGCAAGGACGATTGGTGCGTGGGCGGGCTATGTTAGTGGGTGATGCTGGCCATCTTGTTGACCCGTTATTAGGTGAAGGTATTTATTATGCGGTGCGTTCCGGGCAATTAGCGGCGACAAGTGTGGCCGATATGTTGAATCAATCAGCCACGGGCCATTTGAGTCATTATGAAACCTTGGTGGCCAATGAGGTTGGCCCGGAGTTTCGCGTGGCCGGTCGGTTAGGCAAGATTATTTATGGATTGCCGCATGTCGTTCATCGCTGGGCTGGACAACAATTTCCTGATGCGTATCAACGTGTACTCTCTCGATATTGCGAAGTGTTGCAAGGGAAGGAAACCTATCAAAGTCTTTGGAACCGTATTCTTCAACGTCTGCACTGCCCATGGGCAGCCAATCCCTGAGTCGACTGACATGGTGAGGGATAATTGGTTGGTTCAACGAGAAGAGGGGGGATTACCCGTGCTGAGGGGCATAGGCGTTCAAGCCATCAATGAGCATCTGGATGCCATATCCCCAGGTTCCGCGAACCGCGTGATGCTCTTGTCCCGAAGCAATCATCATGACGGTGAGGCTCCAGCCCTCAATACCGTAGTGATGAAAAAAGGTGGGTTGAATTTCTAGAATAATTTCGAGGTCGAGGGTTTGCCCAAGCATGGCATTCACGTCTTGGAGTAATGCCGCCATTTGTTGATGAAGAAACGTCACGAGGTCCGACAAGAATTCTTTGGCGTTGAGGGGAATCTCGGCAAAGCAGAGCGAGACGAAGGAGACTAAGATCACCGGGCGATCGGGATCGGGTCCCTTGGCATAACTTTGATCGGCAGCTACGGTCATAAACGGTGACTGAGGTGTATTGATTTGCACCAGAAGTTCCTGTGTTTCTGGCCACCCGATACAGGGGGGCAAGACGGGAATCATCTCGGGATGGGTCTTCAGGTCAATAAAGCGAGCCTCCAGGGATCCATCGGTAATGGCTGGGCCATACGGCAGGTGAAAATATTTTGTACCTTCAGAGAGGACGATGCCCATAGGATTCACTCATTTTCTTGAGGTGGTTACCTCATTGTACTCGAATGGTTGGTGGAAAAGGTAAGGGGTCCTATCAAAAAATATTCTCTCTCTCTTGAGGGATGGTTCAACAGATTGGGGCAGTCATGGCCGCGTTAATTTATTGTCAAAAAATACAAAAATCGTTTGGGGCGAAAGCGTTATTCCACGGGGTGAGCTTCGGGATCACGGAGGGGGAACGTGTGGGGGTTGTCGGACCCAATGGCTCAGGGAAATCGACGTTGTTGAAAATTTTGGCGGGATTGGAATCACCAGATGAAGGTACGGTGACGCGGCGTCAACGACTACGCGTGGCGTACGTTGCTCAAGATACGGCATTTTCTGAAGTACACACTGTAGGAGATATTTTGCATGAATCCGCTCAGCAAGCCGGGTTGCCCAAGGGTGAGGCGGAGATCCGTGTCTATGAGGTTGTGGGACGGGTGGGATTCTCGGACGTTTCTCAACGAATCGATGTTCTGTCCGGCGGATGGCGAAAACGCTTGGCGATTGCTTGCGCCATTGTTCAAGATCCCGATGTGATATTGCTTGATGAACCGACAAACCATATGGATGCCGAGGGACTTCTGTGGTTAGAGCAAGTGTTGCTGCAAGCTTCATGGGCATGGGTGCTCGTCAGTCATGATCGGTGGTTTTTAGAGCAAACCACCAACAAAATGGCCGAATTGAATAGCCGCTATGAAGATGGAATTTTGGTCTTTCCGGGGACGTACACCAGTTTTCTCGAAAAACGTGAAGCGTTTCAGCATGCCCAGGAACAGCAAGCGCAGGCTTTAGCGGGAAAGGTGCGACGTGAGGAGGCCTGGCTTCGGCAGGGGGCCAAAGCCCGGACGACGAAAGCGAAGTACCGAGTGGAAACCGCCCAGGCCTTGCAAATAGAACTGGCGGAGACCTCTACGCGATTGCGTCAGCAGGATGTGGGCATTGATTTCGTGGCAT
Source organism: Nitrospirota bacterium (assembly GCA_029879555.1). Taxonomy (GTDB): domain Bacteria; phylum Nitrospirota; class Nitrospiria; order Nitrospirales; family UBA8639; genus Nitrospira_E. The sequence continues at coordinate 7,000 of JAOUQB010000032.1, forward strand.
CTGGTCGAAAAACCAAGCAGTTGATTGAGGTGGCGGGCCTGAGCAAGACGTTTGGTGCTCGCCCAATCCTTCACAATTTGGAACTGATGATTTCTCCTGGCAAGGCCATTGGCATCGTCGGACAGAACGGGTCAGGAAAGTCCACGCTCCTGAAACTCTTGGCGAAAGAATTGGAACCTGATGAAGGCTTCGTCAAGTATGCCGACAAATTACAGATGGTGTATTTCGATCAGCAGCGTGAGCAATTGGACCCGAAGATGACCTTGCGACGTACGCTGTCAGATACGGGACATACCGTGACGTATAGAGGGCAGACCGTACATTTGGTGGGATGGGCGAAGCGGTTTTGCTTTCAGCCAGAGCAATTAGATCTTCCGGTTGAACGATTATCCGGAGGGGAACAAGCGCGAGCCGTCATGGCTCGGTTCATGTTGCAACCGGCAGATGTCCTGATTGTGGATGAACCGACGAATGATCTTGATATTCCAACGAGAGAGATTTTAGAGGAGAGCTTTAAGGAGTTTTCTGGAGCATTAGTCTTGGTAACACATGATCGGTTCATGTTGGAAAAGGTATGCAAGGAGTTTGTGGGGTTAGATGGCCACGGTGGTCATGGGCATTTCGCCACTTATGGACAATGGGAGAAATGGCTTCATCGTCAACAGCAGGGAGACCTTCAAGAATCCTCTACTTCACGATCACGCAAGGGAGCTGGCCAAGGCCCCAAGCCCAAAAAACTGTCGTTCAAGGAGCAACAGGAGTTTGAGGGGATGGAGAGGCGAATTTTTGAGGCAGAGACCAAGCGAGACACCTGTCGTGCCAAGGTGGAAGAGCCAGCGGTGGCATCCGACCATCTTCGACTTCAAGAAGCCTATGGTCATTTGAAGGAAGCTGAACGGGAAGTTGAGCGTCTCTATGCCCGGTGGGCCGAACTTGAGGCTAAACATCAGGCCTATGCGAATCGGTAAGACCATAACGCCTTGTGCCGAAATGTTTAGCGAAGTACAAGCTCTGACGGTATTGAATGTGAAATATGATATGGTGGGATATACACTGTAAGTGGGAAGTTGTTCGCAGGATGATACGGGATTAAAGCGATGTCTCAGGAATCAAACGCATACACAAGGGCGAACTAGGGGGAATTCATGAAGACCTTCATGTTCTTGAAAATCGTCTTTTTTGTCATAGTGGTTGGTGCGACCCCTGTTTGGTCAAATTTCCTGGATGGGGAAGGTGCCTACTTGCGAGAGGACTATGCGAGGGCTCTTGAGGAATGGCAGCCCCTCGCGAAGACCGGAGACGCCGAAGCCCAAAATATGTTGGGGTATATGTATCGATACGGACAAGGGATCCCACAAGATTTTGAGCAGGCGCGTCAATGGTACCGGTTAGCGGCCGATCAAGGGCATGCCCGGGCTCAAAACAACTTGGGAGCCATGTACCGTCAGGGTTTGGGAGTCCCTCAAAATTTTGAAGAAGCCTTACGATGGTTTCGTCGTTCGGCCGAACAGGGGAATGGTGGGGCGCAAAGCCACCTGGGTTTAATGTATTTCGAGGGCGAAGGCACCGCGAAGGATGTCATTCAAGCCTATAAGTGGGCCTATCTGTCGGCACAACAAGGCGTCGAGCAGGCCATATTCGCGTTGGAATTTTTAGAGAAAGAATTACGCCCTGAGCAGATAGAAGAAGCCAAACGATTGGCTAGAGAATGGACGCCGAAGGGAGAAGAAGTGGCGCTCTAACCGCAGAGGAAAAGTCGAGTTCACGCCTCTAGTAAAGGCTTTTCGAATGTGACATCGAATGCCGATCTCTCCGATTTGACTCCGTTCTGACAGGGTGGTAGGCTGGCCATCTCTTCTTGGGGAGATGGCGTTAAAGCCTTTCGTGCTCATTCACACAGGTACTGTTTTCCGAAGTTCAGACACGAGCCTATTGTGGTGTAAGGCTTGTTTAATGAAAGGGGGCCCCTATGGGACGACCAGCCAAAGTGACTCAGGCCAAGCGCAATCGCGAAATGCAAAAGCGCATGAAGCAGCAGGATAAAGAAGCCAGACGAGAGCAACGAAAATCCGAAAACGAAGAAATCCGGCCGGTCTTGGATGGCGAAGATCCGGATTTAATTGGGTTGCGTCCTGGTCCTCAAGCTCCCCTGTATTAGCGCTCGTTACCTGAACGCTTCATTCTCTGCCTTCATTACCGCAATTGCCTGCAAGTCCAGCCAAAGGGCTGGGGCCAGTACGAAAGTTAACCCGAACCGTTATCTGGTAAAATAGGATCACCATGCGTCTTCGTGCATTCGAAACTCTTCTTGGTGTCCTCTTGCTACTTGGGACCGGCTGTGCGTCTGGCTCAAATGTTGTGCCGGAGACTCTCAAAACCCAAATTGATTCTTCCCTCACGTTTTCGAAAATTCTTGAAGAGCCGACGAGTCATCAAGGAGCCGTGGTGCTCTTGGGTGGCGAGGTTCTTTCCGCCAAACGGTTGACCGAAGGAACGCGTGTGGAAATTCTGCAACTCCCGTTAGACAGTTCTGAAGAACCGGTTGTTGATAGAACGGCTTCTCAAGGGCGGTTTTTGGCTTTTGAGTCTTCTTTTCTGGATCCAGCGACGCTTCCTCCAAATACCCGGGTCACTCTTGTTGGTGAAGTGACGGGTGTCACGAATGCCCATCTTGATGAAATGGCCTATCGCTATCCGACTTTGACGATTAAACATTTGCATGTTTGGCCAGAACCTGAATTGAATCAACCAGGGTCTTCTGGTCCTAGTTTTGGCATTTTTGGCGGTGGCGGCACAGGAGGACGCGTGGGTGGCGGGGTGAGTATTGGAATTGGATTTTAAACACGAATAAACGATCTGGATAAGAAATTTATGAGATGGCTGGCGAGGTGTGAGATAACTCCGCTTCAAGGGCGGATTGAACTCTTGTGTATTCAGACTGAAGAGAAACGAAAACGGCCTCAGCTTCTGTAAAGTTTTGAGTTTGTCCCATCTGCTCAAGCTGAAAGGCGATTTCGGAAAGCGGCTTGGCACCTATTGTTCGTGAGCATCCTTTGAGGGCATGGGCGACTTTCTGGAGTGAACCACTATTTCCCCCCTCTATCGCAGACTTTATGTTTCCTAAATGTGTCCTTGCATCCTGAAGAAATTGATTCACCACGGTTGCAAAAAATGACGGATCATCTTCCCCGTCCAATTGACGAAGGTCTGCCAGAACTGCTGGGAGCAATGATGGTGCTTGGCTTTGGCGTGACGAAATTGTATCAGGAGACGTTGTGGTAAGAGGTCGGGTTTTGTCCGACTCTATTGTTCTCAGCGTGTGATCTGTCCAAGAGCCCGGAGGAATCCATTTCTCTAAGACGCCTTTCAAGTCTTTCACCTTCACGGGTTTCGATAAAAAAGCATCCATCCCTGCCGCAAGACATTGTTCTTGGTCACCCTGCATGGTATTGGCGGTCATCGCGATGATGGGTAGGGAGGAGAATCCCTCTAGCTTTCTTATCGCCATCGTCGCTTCGAATCCATCCATTTCAGGCATGAGGCAATCCATCAAGATGCCGGCATATGGATTTCGTTGCACGGCTTCCACAGCCTCAAGCCCATTGATCGCCACATCCACCTGATACCCGAGTGTTTCCAACATACGGACCGCCACCTTTTGATTCACGAGGTTGTCGTCCACAAGTAAGATGGGGGTGGCTGCTCCTTTAACTGGAGGCTCCGATTCTTGTTTGGGTAGAGGCAGTGGTATATTTCCAGCTCGATTTATGACATTGATTAAGCATTGATGCAACTGATGATGCCTGATTGGTTTGGTCAGATGGGCAGAAAATCCAGCACGACGGACCATTTCTGATTCCGCTTTATTCGCCAATGAATTCATCAAGATGAGGCGAACGGAGTGTAGTTGCGGATCATTCTTCATCGCCTTTGCTAGCTGAAGCCCATTCATTTCCGACAGAGTCATATCCACAATCGCGATATCACAAGAGTCTCCTCTTTCGGCCATCTCCCGGAGCAAAGTCATTGCCGTAGAGCTATCTTCGGCTTCATAGCTCTGCATGCCCCAAAAATTCGTATACTGACGAAGTAATGTTCGATTGGTGGCATTATCATCGATAAGGCATACTCGAATACCCTTCAAGTTGTCTGCTCTCTTAGAAAGGGGTAAGGGAGGAGTTGATTGAAGGGGGAAGTTGACCGTAAACCAAAAGGAGCTACCCTTACCTAATTCACTATTCACCCCGATCGTTCCTCCCATGAGTTCAGTGAGCCTTTTTGAAATTGAGAGTCCTAATCCCGTTCCTCCATATTTTCGTGTCGTTGAACGATCTTCCTGGCTAAATGCTTGAAACAATCGCCTGCATCCTTCCGGCGTGAGGCCAATGCCGGTGTCGGTGACCGTAAAGCGAAGGAGTGCATGGTTTGTCGGTTCTACTTCGAGATTGACCTTGATCACGACTTCTCCCTGTTCAGTGAACTTAAGGGCATTCCCTACCAGATTCATGAGAATTTGACGAAGACGGGTTGGGTCTCCTTGAACGGCTGTCGGGATTGTGGGATCTATGAGGCCAACCAACTCCAAGTTTTTTTCCTGGGCTTTAAATCCCAGAAGATCTAATACCGCCTCAAGCGTATCCCGAATATCGAAGTCAATTGTTTCGAGAGTGAGCTTGCCGGCTTCAATCTTTGAAAAATCCAGAATGTCATTAATGATGGTTAGGAGCGCATCACCTGAATCTTTAATGGTGAGCAGACAGTCCTGCTGGTCCATCGTTAATTCCATGTTGAGTAAAATGTCTGACATACCAATAATGCCATTCATCGGCGTGCGAATTTCATGGCTCATGGTCGCTAGAAATTCGGATTTGGCTTTTGCAGCGGATTCGGCTTCGGCTTTGGCCTGAATTAAAAGGGCCTCACCCTGTCTTCGTTCGACGACTCGACCAAGTTGAGCTCCAACGTAGCCCATGACTTCTAATAATTTAGAATCCAAATCTATTGCCACTGGTGAGAAAAATTCCAAGACTCCGACCACACGTTCCTCAATGAGAATGGGAAACCCAAATCCGGTCTTGACCCCAATATCTTTGGCCAACTGGGCTCTTGGAAAATTTTGATCCTGAGTGACGTCCTGAATCCAATCTGGTTTCCCCGTGGCCAGCACTCGACCAGGTAGTCCGACTCCTATCTGAAAATTGGTCTGTTCGGTAATCTGGCGAAATGTCCGATAGCGTTCAGGGTGGTCCATGTGCCAGACGGGGGTAGAAATAAGTTCGTTGTTGGACTCCTCAGATACAAGGTATAAATGTCCGACAGGCCACCCGATTTTTCGACAAATTAAATCCATACTTATCTGCATGACCTCTTCTACTTTTGAGGGTGAGTGAGTGGTCTTGGCGATGTGCTGGAAGAGGGAATCCAGGCTGGCACAATATTGCAGATGATCATCCAACATCTGCCGTTGTTCTTGCTCGGCGTTAATGGTATCTAAGACCCGGTTATATTCTTCAGCAATTTGACCAACTTCGGTATGAGGTTCTGATTGGACATGACGCGAAAAATCGTTAGTCTGTCGTTGTTTCTCCATTGCGCTCAGGAGATCCAAAATGGCAGTGCTGGCACCATGTTCAGCCATGTTGAGACCGATGTGTTCTTCTTCAGCTGTGACACGTAGGGGAACCCATCGATTTATGAGCCAGAGGAGGGCAAAGCCCATTCCAAATGCCCAGACAAAGCATACGCCGCTTCCCAGAGCTTGAATGGTCAACTGTTCCCATCGACCTAAGCCTGTGCCCCAACTGGCTGGGTCACTCAATAGGGGAAAGACGATGGTCCCATAAACCCCTGCGCAGGCATGGACGGGCACGACGCCAATGGCATCGTCTATCTGAAAACGTTCGAGGACACGCGTTCCGCCTACACAGATGATTCCCGCTCCAACTCCAATCAGGATGGTGTCTTCGGGACTCATAATATTTGCTGAGGCAGTAATGCCGACGAGTCCAGCAAGGGCTCCATTGAGCGCATAGCCAACCTCAGGCCGACCGAGGAGATACCAGCTCAAACCCAGAGCCGATAAGGCACCAGCTGCTCCCGATAAAGAGGTATTCACAAAAATCTGTGGGATTTTATGAGAAAATTCGAAAGAACTTCCGCCGTTAAAGCCGTAC
>JAOUQB010000328.1 GCA_029879555.1 Nitrospirota bacterium
GGCATCTTGAAAGGTCATCCAACCGGATTTGGCGGGGTCATGCACGATCGTCCCGGCCACAGACATTTGACCCTCTCCCCCATAAATCAAGGTATCCGGCTCCATCACCTTCTCTTCTAAGGCCGCAGCAGCGATCACCACTTTCAAGGTCGATCCAGGCTCGTAGGGGTCAGTGACCGCCCGATTTCGCCAATCCTTCGCAGAAAAATTCTTGAAATGGTTGGGGTCAAAGGTTGGATGCAGCGCCCATGCGAGAATGGCCCCGGTCCTGGGGTCCATGATCACAATACTGCCTGACTTTGCACGGGTCTTCTCGACAGCGCTCGCCAATTCCTCTTCGGCAATAAATTGGATCACCTCATCAATGGATAACGTGATGTGATAGCCGGTCGGAGCACCAAACGTCTTTGAGCTAGACAATGGGGCAATGGTTCGACCTAAGGCATCTCGCTGGTACTGCACCAGATTTTTCTCTCCGCGCAAATAGTCTTCATACTGAAATTCAATCCCTTCCAGCCCCTGGCTATCAATGCCGGCAAAGCCCAAGACATGGGACACCAACGCACCTTTGGGATAAAAACGATGGGGTTCCCGTGTGACCACCACGCCAGGAAGAGGCCTTGTTTCCAATTGCTTGGCCATGGGCGCTGAAATATGCCGTTTGATCCATACATAGGGTTGATCATTCCGAAAGAGTTTACGTACCTGCGCCACCGGCATCTCTAAAATTCTGGAAAGCGTATGGGCGGTTTTCTGATGATCCTTGAGCGAACCCGGATTCACATACACTGAAGCCACATCAACATTGAGCGCCAACGGGTGGCCCTGCCGGTCCACAATCACGCCTCGGTCCGGTTGAACCACCACGGTTTTCTGATGTTGGCGTTGCACTTGATGAGCACCCGCATCCGATTGCAGCACTTGCAAATAAAACAACCGGCACCCAATCAGCGCAAACCCACAGAGCAGGCTGAGGCAGACAATGCCACTGCGCATTTTACAAATGGGATGGATATCTTGTGACGGCAGACTCATGGCAAACTCACGAATGAATCGGAAAACTCCCTCACCAACCGCATCGGAGAGCGACGATCCGATTCCGACAACGAATTCGGATCGAGGGAAATCATGACGACTTGTCCTTCCTGAGGCACAATAAGCCCTAATTGCTGATGCGCTCGTTGAGCAATTTGTTGTGGATCGGTCAGTTCTGACAATCGGACTTGCAACGTCTCTTGTTGTTTTTTCAGGACCGTCCGTCGCTGCTCCAGATCCTCCATGTCATACCCAAGACGCCACATATCCAGCTTGACCCCCACATAGAAAAGACACCACACCCCCAAAACCACCATCACGCCCAGCAAGACATTTTTTCTCATAATGAAAGAGCTCCCTCCGCTAGACGTTGGGCCACCCGTAACTTGGCGCTTCTCGCACGTGGATTTCGTTCAATTTCCTGTTGAGTGGCTAACAGCGGTCTTTTCGTCAATATCCGAATGGCCGGATGATCTTTTCCAGCCATCCCTCGAAAGGTATGCTTCACGATACGGTCTTCCAAGGAATGAAACGCGATAACACAGACTCGCCCCCCTTCCTTTAAGAGGCTGATGGCTGATTGAAGAGCAGGTTGCAGAATATCCAGCTCCTGATTCACCCGAATGCGGAGAGCTTGAAAGGTCCGGGTGGCACAATGGATCCGTCCTTGTCGATAGGCGTGGGGAACAGCCCCTTTTATCACCGCCACGAGTGCTTGAGTGGTATCCAAGGCAAAGGTTTTCCTGGCCTCAACAATCGCCCGGGCAATGCGTCGGGAGAATCGCTCTTCGCCACATTCAAACAACACATCCGCCAATTCCCTCTCAGGCAGCACTTTCACCAGATCAGCGGCTGTTGGACCCTGCGTTTGGTTCATGCGCATATCCAAAGGCCCATCCGAAGCAAAACTAAACCCTCGCTCCGGCTTATCTAACTGCAATGAGGACACCCCAAGATCAAAGACCACCCCATCGACCCTCTCAAAACCCGCCTGATGCACAAATTCCACAAGGTGGGAGTAATTCCCATTAAAAAGCTTAACTTGAGACATGTAAGGTTCTAAGTTTTTTTCCGCATAAGCCAAGGCCTCAGGATCCCGATCCAAACCAAGAATATAAGCATTATTTCCTGCGCTTTCGATGATTTTTAATGACGTTCCCCCCATACCCAAGGTACAATCAACGTAGATTCCACCTGGTTTCGGCTGGAGCCAATAGCAAATTTCTTCAGCAAGAACAGGAACATGCACATCATTCACTCATTATGTTACATTTTTGACATACACTGAGCTATTTCTCCCACTTTCTCCCACATCCCGCAGTATACAACTCTGGCCAATCCTGTCAAGCATCTACAGGCCCTTGTGGAAATCAGCAGAAAAAATGGAGGGAAATACTATTTTGTAGTCTCACCTGAATAGGCAAGAAAATCGCGTAACTGGGTTTACAGGAGACAGCCCCCTTTTTAACCTAGAAGAATTTAAAAAGATCCATGTGACAGAATGGGGTAGTTGGATACATTTGACGCTAACTCCTCTCCGATCAGCGGCCATTTTCTTGGGTCCGCTGCACCGACGGGGTAGGCGGCATCTTAATTACTCCAAATTGTGTCCGATTTCCGCCAATAGCGGTCATTTACTCAGAAATTTTGTATTTATAAACTCTATACCCTTCTTGCTGTTCAAAACCATCTGGTTCCCACCCTTTTTTAAGCATGGTGTCTAACAATAGTGCCATAGTTAATCCAAGCGGATCATTAATTGAATCAGATATTGGCAGTTCAAAGTCTTGTACGTCGCCAGCATAACTCTCTATATATGTCTTTGCCGTTTCCATATCTGTAAATGGTTCTGTCATTTAATTTTCAGCCCCCGCCTAGTCGCTTTACGGCCCAGGCTGTGTGAAAACTCGGAATTTCCTGGATTCAGGGGGTGTCTGCCCCCTTCCTTATACAGAGATGGTGGCATACAGGCGATCCTCGAAGGATAAATTTTTAGATCAAAATTTTCTACAAAGTTTTTACACAGCCTGGGCCAGAAGCGGATAGACGCAGTGCAAAAAAAACCCGCCGAAGCGGGTTCCTGATGATTGATTTGGTTCTTATGATTGTGACCTTCGATGGTCTTACCCGGATTTCATTTTCCAGGGAAAATCTGCTTCCAGTCCTTCTTCATATCCACAATCACCCAGCCGGTTGCATCGGCCTGATCGAGGGCTTTGTCGAGCGTGTTATCCGCGATACCCAGCTGGTCGAACAGCTCAAGGATCGAATCGCTATTTCTTCTCTACGTTCTTCAAATACTGATCGAGCGGCATCAGCAGGTTCTTCGCGCTGCTCATTTCTCCGGAGAGGGATTGGCCGGCGGCGATCATCTCAGCGCTTAGCCCGCGCGTGCTGGCAATATTCCTTTTGGCATGGTTTTGGGGGGACGAATCCTGGGTGGCAGAAATCAAGAGCAGCGCCAGGCCCGCGGTCTTATTCTCTTTCACCCCCTGGCCGCGCACATACAGCATGCCCAGATTACCGATGGCCAGCGCATCCCCCTGCACCGATGCCTTGCGATACCATTCATTCGCTTTCGCGAAATCAACCTTGGTGCCACGACCATGTTCGTAGAGCACCCCCAGATTGAATTGCGCACTGGCATTGCCTTGCGAGGCGGATCTACCATACCAAACCACCGCTTCCTTCTCATCTTTCCCAACCCCGATGCCTTTCTCATACATCAAGGCCACAATAAAGAACCCCGAGGCAAGACCACGGGGTATTAGAAGAGGGTTAACTGACGCAGGTCTTCTCTGGGACTACCTTGGTTTTGCACATAGCGTTCAACCACCTG
>JAOUQB010000330.1 GCA_029879555.1 Nitrospirota bacterium
CATCGCGGAACGCATGCTTCTGGAAAATCTGAAGGTAGACGAAGAAGCCATTAAAGCTGCACGAGGCCAAGCGCCATCCGTCCTTCTGCGGCAGGAGCTTCGTAAATTAGAACGGGCTTGGGAACACGAGGAACTCTCTCAGAAAGATTATCAAATTCAGCGCCTGCTCCTAGAATTTCAAGGCTTACTGCGTAGACGGGCCATCTTTCGACGTCGCCATAAAATTGCGGAGCAGGAATTCATCACTGCTGGAACGGCCTCCCTCAAAGATCATGAGATTGCCCATGTATGGGGAATCCCTCTCGGGAGTTTAGCCGGGAGGAAGGTGAAGGCCTTGGAGCAATTTCTTAAAAATTTACAAAAACACCAAGAAACGTCCTCGCCATCTCACGAACCCACTCAACCCTTAGATTTATGGCGAGAAACCTTTCAAACCTTGGCTCACCGCCCAATCGAACGATCCCTGGTTGACTATGATGGCTTGGAAAAAACGGAAGAAATCCTGATGGGTAAATTAGAGGCGTTTGTGAACGGCACGATGTCCGAGCCCGAAGAATCTAAATTCTGGACAAGTATTACCAAAGTGAACGATACCGAATTTTCCGGTTCCTGGGCCTCGCATGCCCGATCAATCCTGGCTTTTCAGCGGTTGCATGCCTTAATGAACGATATGGATCTATCTGACGAAGCACTGGAAGATGAGCTGTCGGCCAAAATAATGCCAAAACTTCCTGATGACCAAATTGCCAATGAAGAGGACGAAAAACCTGTTGAACTTGGCGAACAAGGCCTTGGCGTTCTCAATTCCTTTATCGGGGAACAAGACGATAAGCGAAGAGGATAGGCAGGAAAAACCATTTTTGATAGCATAGTGGCGCTTTTACCACTGAACGGTCACTCTTATTTTCTAATCACCGCTTCCATCACACCATTGGCCCATTCAACGCTGCTCCAATACGCCGAATTGACCGTATCAGCCTCAACAGACTTGATGGCTTGATGATCCCAGTCTCCTTGTTCATAGGCCAAAACCCCTTCCAAGATTGTCCCTAGCATGCCTTCTCTCTTCAGTAAGGCATCAAGAATTTCGGATGCCAGAGGAAGATCCGCGACAAGCTGTTTCATTTCGCAATCAAAATACGCATCTAAGACTGAAAATAGACCAACCGTGAAGCCCTGTCCTGGCGCCACACCATACAACGGACAAAGGGATTCGCACATATGTGCGCGGATCAGTGCGAGGCGCATGAGCTCGGTTGGTTTATCACCAGTCTGGGCCAACACTAGCAAAGAGGCCCATTGCCGCATGCGTTCGGTCCCTACTAGACCAATCGCTTGAAAAATCGAATCGACGGACCGAGGTAGGCCGACGGAAGCGGAATTCACATAGCGCAACAATTTCACGCTCAGCGCAACATCATTTTTAACAAGATCATTAAGATCCTGAAGGTCAATCAACGGATCTTGGAGTTTGGCGAGAAGCAGCACCACCGCCATACGATTACTGGAAAGCCTCACCCCTTCCAAGACTTGTGGTTTACAGAAAAAATAGCCCTGAAAATAATCGAATCCTAAAGCCAGGCATTGCTCATACATTTCACGATCTTCAACCTTTTCCGCCAGCAATCGAACAGGATAATCACGGAACATGGCCACTTGTTCCTTGAGTTCTTCTTGAGTTAAGGCCAACACATCCACCTTGACCAAATCGGCGTGTTCCATTAAAACACGATGCGATTCTCGTAGAATAAAGTCATCAAGGGCGATCTTATAGCCACTTTTTCTGGCCTGGATGAGAGCCTCCAAGACCGTAGGAGTCGGGTCAATGGTTTCCAGGACTTCGAGAATGACGTTTTTCGTCGGAAGGACTTCGTAATGTCGACTCAAAAAAAAGTTTGCGGTCAAATTCAAAAAAGCCTGCGCATTACCGGCGATTTGGTCAATGCCCAGCTCTAAAAAGGTATTGACCATGACTTTGGCTGTGGCTTCATCGCCATCCAAAATATTCGCGCTATTGCCAGTACCATCTCGATAGAGCAATTCATACCCAAATATTTCCATCTGGCGATCGAAGATCGCTTGCCGCCCCACGAGCGCGGATTGTTTGAGCATTGCGGTAGAAGTGTCAGTCATGATGTTTTACAGCCCCCTGGGGGTGGAAATTTTGAGTAAAATAGATAGTTTTGAGAAAAGGAATTGTCGGATGTTCTCAACGTATGGTATAGATTCCTCGCACAATCGTGTGAAAATAACGAAAAGCTCTTCGTTCTTGACAGAATGGCGGTGTAGCTCAGGTGGTAGAGCAGCGGACTCATAAGCCGCGGGCCGGGGGTTCAAATCCCTCCACCGCCACCAATCCTCCCCCCTCGCATGTTTTTTTGATCATTTGTTCTCTCAAGCTTCTGCGCTTCACACACAGCGCTAGTCATCCCTCCAGCCGCTTGGCGCACTAGCAATAAAAGTGAGAGTATCGTTCGCCATAAATTTCAACGGATCTGTCCCCCACGATGCTCCCAGGGTAAGAATCTTTATCCGACTGGAACCTTCTTGGATTTCCCATTGTAAGGTTGGGGAGAAGAAACACCATGATTCCCCACTGAAGATAAGGATTTACGTGGCAGCTCAATTACGATAGTGGTACCTTTATTTGGCTGACTATGAACTTTCAATCGGGCCCCAATTTCTTTGGCGCGGCCAGCCATTTTTCCCAATCCATGCCCTTCCGCTCCAACAAGGTCAAACTCAAAGCCTTTCCCATTATCTGAAACCTCAAAAAGTATGGCAGATTCCTTAACTTTGACGGAAACCTTTCCTTTTTTGGCCTGAGAATATTGTACGCTGTTGTGAATCGCTTCCCGCAACATATGTAACAGTTCAGAACCTTGGTCAAAAGAAATCGAATCCTCAATGGCTGGATCAACATAGACGGAAATGGGAAAGGCTCCCTCCTTACTCAGTTCTTCAATGAGGGTATTTAAGGCAATCTCAAATTTACTCCCCAACAATACTCCGGCTTTCAGATCCTCTAAAAAGACCTGCAGCATTTTGGACATCTCGGCAACTTGTTCAATGATATAGTTGGTTGGCTTGCCTACCTCCATGGCAATTTGAACTTGCCGTAATGTGCGAACAATTCGATCATGAAATTGACAAATAATGATATTGCGTTCATCAATCACTGCCAATAATTCTTTATTCCGCTGAAGAATTTTTAATATTGGGGCTAGCATCACAATGCCCCCCAACATTAAGCTCGCCACCAGAACACCAAGGATTTCCTTTAAAAAACTTAATACTGGCGGGTTCAGTTCGGTAAATTGAAGATATAATCCATAAGACTGTTGCATAGCTAGCACACTGACTGCCCAACCCAAGAGATTCCATGCCCACGGCTTTTCGGTTTCGCGCACCCGGCGGATCAGAATTAAGACCGTGACCCAATGCAACACACAGGTTCCGATTAACACCCACAATGCGCTTGAACTATCTTCCATTCATGGCTCCATTTCCTCGTGCCGTTTCGGCCTCTGGCAATTCAGGTTCAATACCTAAGATGCTTCCCCATCCACCAATTGAGATTTGGGGCACAACAAAACAAAAATTTCGCAAAATTTCTTACCTTAAGCCTTAGGGTAACGACCCTATTAACAACCATGAAGAGCCCTCTAGCAATAATGCCGCATCGTTTCACTTGTCGGATATGACTGTCAGCATCTTAAGAAAGCCCCCATTCACGAAATAGTTACACGTTTTCACGCATAACCTTCCTGAGTAGCGATGACAAAAAAGATTTCCCCAAGAATACCGATTTCCTCTAACCCCCGGTAATTCAATGTTTTTTTTGCAATCCATTTGAGGTATTTACGGTCTTCC
>JAOUQB010000329.1 GCA_029879555.1 Nitrospirota bacterium
TCAAAGAGTGAACATTGTTGAAGCCAATGGGACGCAAGTGGTGGCCGAGGTTAACGGCACGTATGGGGTGTATGCCCAGACGATTAAGTTACGTGGGGGTACGTTGTCCACCAAGTGCTCTTGTCCGTCTACGGAACAGCCTTTTTGTCGGCATTGCGTGGCGGTCTTATTACAGCAATTTCATCTAGGGCCATCAGGCAAGACGGCTTCGAATGGCGAATCTCCTTCAGCGGCAACCCCGTCTCCGGAGCCTCAGCCCGACTCCTCTCCTTCCTCGAATGAACCGGCAGCGACGGTCGATTTAAATTTTCGTGAAGCCACCTTGTTTATCGATTGGATGCAGCAAGCTATTGGGAGTTTAGGTAAAGAGGCGTCTTTGGCGGCAGTTCCGAAGTCCCTTGGCGGGGTGGCCCGTGAATGGGCAGGGGTTATTGGCCGGCTCAACCAACAATTTTTGGAAAGCGAAGAAGACCGAACGGATGCTCAACGGAATTTGCAATCGGCGGAAAACCTTGTTGATTCGCTGACAAAGGAATTAGAAGATGTGAAGGGGGAGTCCGATGCCGCGCAAAAAACGTGTAGTGGGTTGGAGAAAAAGGTGAAGCAATTAGAGGAATCTTTGGTAGATTTTTCTCGAATTTCTAAAGAGCGCGATCAATTGGTCAGTAAGGTATCTACGATGCAATCCGAATTGCAAAACAAAGGCGCTGAACTGGAAAGCGTGTCAATGACCCTCAAATCGCTGTCGAATGCTATTCGAAACCTGCTTCCTTCAGATCCGACGTAATTCTCTAAGCCTTTGAGGAACCAGTCTTTACTCGGGTTTAAGCCCGTATTTTTCGCGGTTCTTCTAAAGAATTTCTAAATCCCTCAGGTTGCTCGATCTGTTTCAGTACATTCTCCGCTATGTGTTCAAAGGCCTGGGCCGCTGGCGATTTTGGTGAAAATTCCACCACTGGTAAATATTTCAAAATGGACTGTTGGACCTGAGGATCCTCGGGAATATTTCCTAGGACTGATAGTTCTGCGCCGACATATTGCTTCAGCAGGTTCCGCAAATGCAGGGTGTTAATTCGAGATTTCGGAGTCATTCGATTTAAGATTAACGCGGGCTGGAATCCCTGGAGCGCCTGTTGAGCCAAGGCCACGCCCGATTCGCTTGTGCGTCCTACCGCTTCCAGGACTTCCGTGATGCTGTGGAAATCTTGACTCAGGAGTGCTTCCGCAACCGGGTCACGAGCCAAAAAAGCCGTAAGGACTTTCCGAATGGCCGCTAGTTTAATAAATCGGTACAGATCTAAGACGGAAGTAGGATCGGGAGTGGCCACAGCCAAAAAATGGTCGGCCAGAAGGAAAAAATCCAATGCATGGTAACTGGTTCCTGCCCCGACATCGACCAAAATAATATCGGCATCGAGTTTTTGTAAGTGTCGAATCAGGCGCTTTTTCTTGGCATGTTGAAGGTTAGCGGTAATGAGGGTTTCCCCTGTCCCCGGAATAAGACGGAGAGGCAGCGGATTGGCTAGCGGATGCGCTAAATCTTCAAGATTGGTCAGGCGATTCGTAAAAAAATCAGTCAGGGTTGTGGGCGGATGAAACATCCCAAAAAGAATATGGAGATTGGCTCCACCGATATCCATGTCCACTAAAATCACCCGTTGGCCTTGCCGTGCTAAAAGAAGGCCTAGGTTGCTGACAACCATGCTTTTCCCTACGCCGCCCTTTCCCGAAGCCACAGAAATGATTGTGGGCATCTGCAAATGTCCTCTCGGTTATCTGGCTGGATAACGGAAATATCTTCTCCAAAAAAGTCTATCACGGAGTCAATCTTATGCCTATGCCTGGCCTAGCAGGCGACACCTGAGAAGAGGTGCCCAAGCGGCTCCGATATCTTGCCTTTAAATGAGGAAAGTGCTAGGGTAACTCCGATTTGAGTGGGCGAGAGCCCACTTTTTTTTGGTCTGCAGCTCTGTGGCCGCTATCCAGAAGAAGTCTATGGTGGCCTTTTATGACGGAAAATCTCAGCCAAATTATTCGTCAAGTCGGGGATCCTATTGCGCGAGCATTGGGGGTCGAAATCCTAGAGGTGCAATGTACTGGAAGACCAACAAACCCCTTGGTTCGTGTGATTGTTGATAAAGATGGCGGCGTGGGAATTGACGATTGTGAACAATTCCACCAGTCTCTTCGTCGAACATGGGAAATAACCCAGCCGTCCGGGCCTGTTTGTCGCTTTGAGGTGTCATCACCCGGATTGGACCGGCCACTGAAAGATCCCAAAGATTTTCAACGTGCTCAAGGTCAACGTCTACGAGTGGTTGTTCAGCAGGATCTAGGGAAACAGGCTGTTGTCATTGGACGATTAACGGTTGTCTCCGATGCTGGTGTGCAATTAGTGGATGATCGAAAGGCAAGTCATGTGGAGCATCATGTGCTCTGGGGTGAGATTGTGAAGGCCAAGATTGAGGTTGAATTCTAGCGACGACGACAAGCAGCCCTGGCCTATTTGGGCGACTACCTATGATGTGTTGTGAGGAACAATCATGAAAAGCGAACTGATGTCGGTGATCGATCAAATTGGTCGCGAAAAAGGGATTGAGAAGGAGAAAATCCTTGCAGCTCTAGAATCGGCGTTGTTAACAGCGGCGAAAAAACGATTCGGACAAGGAGATAATATTCAAGTCGACATCGATGCGAGCACGGGTGAAATTTCTATTGTGAGCAAGAAAACCATTGCGGAGAACGTCGTCGACGCTAAGACGGAAATATCCCTAGAAGAAGCCCGTAAAATTGATGACGAGGCCGAAATGGGCGATGAGATTGGATCGCTCATTGATATGGAAGATTTTGGACGAATTGCAGCGCAGGCGGCCAAGCAGGTGATCTGTCAGAAAGTTCGAGAAGCGGAATGGGAAGCCATCGAGCGCGAATTCTCCAAAAAAGAAGGGGAATTGGTGCATGGCGTCATTTTAGGCCAAGAGCGACGTAACTACCTGGTTGATATTGGGAAGACAGAAGCGTTGTTGCCCATCCAAGAACAGATTCCTCGAGAAGCCCATCGCCGAGGTGATCGGGTTCGTGCATTATTGTTAGAGGTTCGTCGGACACCCAAGGATGTCCAGGTGATCCTCTCTCGAGCCCATCCACATTTTGTGGTGAAATTATTTGGCTTAGAAGTGCCGGAAATTTCTGAAAAAATTGTGGAGATTAAGAATGTCGTTCGTGAGCCGGGTGATCGAACGAAAATTTCGGTCGCTTCTCGTGATAAGGCTGTGGATCCAGTTGGGGCTTGTGTGGGAGTCAAGGGGTCTCGGGTGCAGGCCATCGTCAGGGAATTGCGTGGCGAAAAGATCGATATCATCCCATGGACTGAGGATCCTCGTGTATTTATTGGCGAGGCGCTGAACCCGGCCTCTATTGAAAAAGTTGGCATTGATGAACAAAAAAAATCCGCGCTTGTGGTGGTTGCCGATTCACAGCTTTCGTTGGCCATCGGGAAAAACGGACAAAACGTTCGACTCGCTGCCAAGTTGACCGGGTGGAAAATTGATATTATCAGCGCAACTGAATATGAAAAAGAAAAATTAGAACGTGATCAGGAGATTAAAGCAGCGTTGGCAGAAGAGACGGCCAATATGGCTGCGGAACAGAAAGTAGGGGAAGGTGAGGCCGGACAGGTTGCTACCGAGTCAAATGAGGAATCCAAGCTGGAGCCAATTGAGGCGTCGGTTCCGGATGAATCTCAGTCATCGTAAAGGACATGCATGCGAGTTCATGAAATAGCAAAAAAGCTTGGAATGGAGAGCCGCCTGCTGATTCCGGAGTTAGTGCGTTTGGGGATTCAGGTGACCTCGCATAGCAATGCTGTGGAGG
>JAOUQB010000331.1 GCA_029879555.1 Nitrospirota bacterium
ATGGAACGATTAGAAACGGAAGCCACGATCCCTTTTGAGGACCTGTTTGAGCCACAGTGGTCACGTCCCTTGATTATCGTAACATTTTTAGGCTTATTGGAACTCGTGCGAATGAATTTAGTTCGGTTGTTTCAAGGAGAGTGGTTTGGCCCCATTCACGTGACTCGGCGATTTGTGCCGGCGGTTGAAGGCCAAACTCCTGGTCCCTTTCTACCTGAGAATTTGTCATAAGGGGAGCCTGTCGTGGTGGTTGAGTCCACAGATGGAGGAATGATGATGATCGATACAGTCACAAATGGACATATTTCAACAGACGTGGGCGAAGTGGAATCTTTTGAAAGCCAAGATACGGTTGAACTTTCCGTGAATGGGAATGGTGTTCATGAAATGGCTGACGAGCCAATCCCAGAAATGCATTGGGATCTGGATGATATCAAGGCAACCTTTGAAGCCTTGTTGTTTGTCTCTCATGATCCCTTGACGATGGAAAAATTGGCCTCAGTGCTTGAGGGGGTTCCAAAGGCCACCCTCAAGACAACGATGCAAACCCTTCAAGCCGAATACGACCAAATCGGGCGAGGGTTGCAAATCACGGAAGTTGCCGGTGGGTTTGTGATGGCGACGCGGCCTGAGCAGTGTGGGGCGATCAAACGGCTTTCTAAAGCCAAAACGGCGACTAAACTTTCACGCTCGGCCTTAGAGTCGTTAGCCATTATTGGCTATAAACAACCGATTACGCGTGGGGAGATTGAAAAAATTCGCGGTGTGGAAACCTCCGGTGTGTTGCGAACCTTGTTGGATCAAAAATTGATTCGAATCGTAGGGCGGCAAGATGTTCCGGGGCGGCCCATTCTGTATGGAACCGGCAAGCAATTTCTCCAACGCTTTGGGTTGCGTGATCTTCGAGACCTCCCACCATTAAAAGAGTTAAAAGAGTTGGGAGCTTCGGAGTCCTTTCCATTAGAATTGCCATTTGAATTTGAAGAGGATTCGAGTGAATCTCGGGTTGTTGATCTTTCTGCCTAAGCTGTGATGACGACGTATAGCCTGCCCTCTCTCATTCTTGGTGCTCCCTGCTGGTCCTTTTGCCATCAAGAAATGTCCTTGAAGCAAAAACCCATCCAAAAGTTTGGTGAAGCTCGTAGAGTTGACGTATGGTAAAAGTGTTATTGTTTGGACATGCGCTGCGAGAAGCGGTAGAAGACCCAGAAATGGAAATTGCTTTAGAGGAATCTGTTTCTCTCCGCCAAATGATGGAAACGTATCAAGAGCAATTTCAAGACATTATGCCGTTTCTGCACTCACAAGAACTGATGTTTACGATCAATCAAAAAATTTCTACCTTGGATGGTTTTGTAAAGAATGGTGATACGGTGAAGATCACCCATCAAGGTGGAGATCAGTCTGCGGATGGCGCCAGATGGCATAATCCTTAGGGTCTGCTTGGAGCCTATTTAGGCGAAGCAAGTTTATTGATCAAGTCCTGCCTCATCGCATTTTTTGCAATTTAGGATGGTGCCTATATAACGTTGGCGGCCTTCTGGGGTTTGAACCCATGGGCGGGAGCTGAGGGGTGGATTATGTCGGACATGTTGACCATGTCCGCAATGCAGATCTGCAACCCAATCGTTCTGGTCATCCTGGTGAAATCCAGTTATGGGTTGATTCACGGGGTTTCGTATTAGAGGAATTTTTCAGCCCGAGATTAATGGCAGTAGGGGGAGGTGGGGGCTCAATCTGTTTTGTACTCAGTTTCGCACCAAGCCGATAAAGGGACCCACAAGAAGAGGGGAACTTACGGCCTGAGATTATCCTGGGGAGGATAGACTTATTTATTCATCAGTCTGTGTATCTTCAGGGAGCAAATTCCGGCTCATCCTTGTGGGTGGTCCAAGTGACGGTTTCTCAACTACATAGTTACGTGGTTTGATTAAGCAACCGGGCTACAACTCATCCCGGCACTCTTGCTTTTGGATGAGGCCAAAGGTCGAGACAACAAGGGGCGTGTTTTCTTTTTCATGGCCTCGCGTTCCGGATGTTGGCGATTTTCCAGAATAACTGGATCAATGACCTCACCACATTGCAAGCACCGCTTGGTGAGGATTTCCATCCCACCTGCATCATAATTCACATTCATGCACCAATGGGAAACCAATAAGCCTCCGCAGCGTGTACAAGCATCGGTGCTCATAGGTTTTTCCAGCTTTACGGGTGTGGCATTTTGTATCGTGGGCACAGCCTCAGATTTGAGTGGCCGTTTTGTGGCTCCACGTACATTGGTTGATTTTTTTTGTATTTCGTAGTGTTCCATGTTTTTCTCCTACAAGTTCAAATTCCCAAAAAGTGTGACTGATGTTCTTAGATATAGCTTTTTCTTCTTAAGTCAAGATTAGCAAAATATTAAAAAATCCTCATAATTAAAGATAGTTATGGATAGTAACTGAAAATTATGCAATGAAATCAGTAGGAAGTTGCAATAATGTGATAAAAATTCACCTTAACAATACGTATGTTAGCCTAGTATAAAAGATTTATATTTTTGATTTAAGGAACAAGTGGAGCTGTCTTCTTTTTAGGATTGAAGGAGAGGTGTGGGGCTTGGGCAGATTTTTGGGAGAGGGGAATGCCTGATGGCTTAGGGAAAGCGAAAATGAACGACCGTTGATTGCTTAGGTTGAACAGAGATTGTTTTTTTAATGGTGGTGCCTGTGGAGTTAGTTCCACTCACCTCATAGGTTCCTGTTGGGATATTCATAAAGAGCCACGGACCCTGAACTTCTTCCCCAGGAATATCCAGGAGTGGTGTGCCATCCACTTGGGACACGCGGATACCGACTCCCGCCAGAAATGCTCGTTCCCCTTGAACAAAGATTAATTTCAGGGAAAAGGGCGGGTAGGTGAGACTCCGCTCTTCCTTTCCTAAACCTGCACTGAAATATTGTATGGATCCTTGCTCATAGAGTGGGAACGTCAACGTTTGGGGGATGCTTCCGGTCGGGAGCGAAATTTCCAATACCTTGACTTGATGGGAGGACGCCTCAACGTGGTTGCCCCAGAATATATTGAGCATTGGGCCGGATATTAAGCTCAGGAGGATAGAGAATGCTAGGAGCCAGCCCGGTATCTTTCTCCCTCTAATCCGATAAAAACTGAGTGGCGGTTGTGTGTACATGGGGTAGGCCTCCTTTCCTGATGGCTTGAAATCGGCTATCACAAGTATAGCTTATGGAGTGTGTGTACGGTTTCTTAAGAATAACGAAATTCTTAAAAAGGTCAAGGCCTCATGGCATAGGAGAAGAGCCCAGCCGGGTCCTGGTGGCTCCAGAAAAAACCAGGTTAAAATATAGCAGCTTGCCCATGAACAGGGCTTATTTCAGAGCTGCGGGGGAAGCTCGTCAGCTAATTGCGGGATTTTTGAGGGATCTCTGGGGGTCTGCTCCACTGGCTGAAGGTCGGGTACGTCCTTTCGTGGGTTCACACCCAGGTGTTGAAATTTTCGAGCAGAAGGCAAAATACGGTTTTCAAATGACGTGACTGTGGCATTGTAGGATTCAACCGCACGACCCAGGGCATGACCAACCTTAGCAAAATGTTCGGTCATGGTACCCATGCGTTCGGCTAGTTCTTGCCCCAAAAGGCTAATACGCTGCGCTCCTTCCGCAACTTGTTCTTGCCGCCACCCATACGCAATGGCTCGTAACAGGGCGATAAAGGTGGTAGGGGTGGCAATGACCACTTTTTGCGTTAATGCCGACTCGATCAACGTCGGATCCTGTTCGGCCGCAGCCGCCAAAAAAGAATCGTTGGGAATGAACAAGACAACAAATTCTGGCGCAGAAGGAAATTGATCCCAATATTCTTTTGAGGCCA
>JAOUQB010000332.1 GCA_029879555.1 Nitrospirota bacterium
CAAACAGTTCATCGTGCGGTTCACGGGAAATTTCCTGGGTACTGTCATTTCAACATTGCGCAAGCCACGAGTACAGAAGTCTTCACCTTCTCTCAAGCTGGTTTCCCATAATCGGCATCCGGTCGTATCTCCAGATACTTCCTCGCAACGTCATGCCCATGTAGGTCATATGGAGTCCTTGGAATCTGCCCTCAAAAAAGGGGAGCAGTGGTTGTTGAGCAAGCAGGATCTGGAGCATGGATTCTGGGTAGAGGAATTAGAAGCCGACACGACCCTGACATCGGAATATGTCATGCTTCGGCGGTTTTTGGGAGTCGTTGACTCGGATCGGGAGCGAAAAGCCGCTTGCTATCTCCTGCATACACAACTTGAGGATGGCGGGTGGCCAATTTTTTCTGGTGGTCCGGCAGACATCAGTGCGACGGTGAAGGCGTATTTTGGGCTGAAACTGGCTGGAGTGTCAGCTGACGAGCCGGTCATGCAGCGAGCAAAAAAACTTGTTCTCAAACAGGGTGGAGTCGTACAGGCCAATGTCTTTACCAAAATTACTCTGGCGTTGTTTGGTCAATATGATTGGCGTGGGATTCCCTGCATGCCGCCGGAAATATTCCTGGCTCCCCAATGGTTTTATTTTAATCTGTATGCCGTTTCCTATTGGTCTCGTGCCGTCATCATCCCTTTGTTAATCATTTTTGCCCATCGCCCTCTTTGTCCAATCTCTCGAGAACACGGGATCGAAGAACTGTTTGTGGAGCCTTTGGATCTTGTTGATTTTTCTCAAGTGCCGCCATTACATCGTGATTCGACATTGTTAAGCTGGCGAAATTTCTTTGTGTGGGTGGATAGTCTCCTTCGGTTATATGAGTCCTATCCTATTCAATCGTTGAGGAAGAAAGCCTTGAAAGCGGCTGAACGTTGGATGATTGAGCATATGGATGGCAAGGGAGGGCTTGGAGCCATTTATCCTGCCATGGCGAATTCAATCTTTGCCCTTCGAGCGATGGGATATGCGACGGACCACCCACTCATACAAAAAGCGCTACACGAAATTGAGGAACTGGAAATTTATTCTCATTCTGCCAATGCTACGACACCGAGTATGCTGCATTTGCAGCCGTGTCATTCTCCAGTCTGGGATACCGCTCTAACCATGAATGCTCTTGTCGAAACCGGAGTTGAACTGCATCACCAGGCGTTCAGTCAGGCAGATCGCTGGTTGCGATCCCGACAATCTCATAAAATAGGTGATTGGGTGGTGTCGGCACCTGAGGCTCAACCGGGAGGATGGAGCTTTCAATATGAAAATGACTGGTATCCAGATGTCGATGATACGGCCGCCGTCGTCACCGCGATGGCCAAAATTCACCAAGCTGAAACCCCAGATTATGATGAAGTCCTTCAACGCGGATTTCATTGGGCATTGGCCATGCAAGGGTCTGATGGGGGGTGGGGTGCCTACGATAAGGATAATAATAAACTCATTTTCAATAAAATTCCCTTTGCAGATCACCAGGCTCTGTTAGATCCCAGTACGGCTGATTTAACGGGTCGGTGCTTAGAAATGTTAGGTACACTTGGATATGACCAGTCGCATCAAGCGGTTGGTCCGGCCCTTGAATTTTTACGCATGGAACAAGAGCCTAATGGCAGTTGGTATGGTCGTTGGGGGGTCAATTACATTTATGGAACCTGGTGTGTCCTTTCTGGGCTACGAGCGATTGGGGTGGATATGACCGTGCCGTGGGTTCAGAAAGCGGTGACCTGGATGGAATCCGCCCAGAATTCTGATGGTGGGTGGGGCGAGTCATGTGAATCGTATGCCGATGTCACAACTGCGGGACAGGGAGAGAGTGCCGCCTCTCAAACAGCCTGGGCGATCATGGCTCTCCTGCAGGCTGGGGCGGCAGATTCCTTGAGTGTCGTTCGTGGAGTCACTTGGCTAATTCGCCATCAACGTGAGGATGGAGTTTGGGATGAGCCATTTCATACCGGAACTGGATTCCCACGGGTTTTTTACCTAAGATATCATGGGTATTTCAAATACTTCCCCATATGGGCTTTGGGTATGTACCGGAATGTCAAAATGACGGGAGAAGCCAAAGCCGACCAATTGCGTAAAGCTGCCCAAGCCTCCAGGCGCCAACGGAAATTGGGATAACTCTTGCCTGCACGACACACTTTTTCCTTTATGCTATGACGTCAGGAGCCGGTTCTGAGCAGAATCGCCATACTGACCGCAACCAGAATAGAATTTCAGGCCGTGGCTCGGGCTCTCCCATTTGCTCACTCGGTTTCCCGCCATGGGTATCGAGCGGTTGAGAGTAACAAGGGTGGGCTGAATGTTCTCCTCATTCAGTCGGGTATTGGCCCTGATAAGGCTCGGGTCGGTGCTCAGCACTTGCTTGCTGGTGCATCATGGGATGTCATCATTTCTACTGGATTTGCCGGGGATCTGGGTTCAGGGCCTATTGGGTCCATACTTATTGGACATGACGCGATGTGTTGGCCACTCATGACGACTGATGCCGTATCCACCCCTCCACGAATCCTCTGTCATCCTGATTGGGTGAAAACGGCCCTGAGTATTGATTGGATAGGGCAAGGGCTCTTACGAAACGGACTGTTTGTGAGCGTGGATCATGTCCTCACCCATTCAATCGACAAGCAGACCTTAGGGACAAGCACCGGGGCGATGGGAGTCGATATGGAAAGTGCGGCAATTGGGGAAGTGGCTCAGAAAAATAATCTTCCCTTTTTGATTATCAGGGCCATTTCGGATGGAGTCGACGAGGATTTGCCGGTAGATTTCAACCTCTTTCTGAAGCCATCTGGATGGGCACCTGGGGTTCTGCATATTTTGACCACACCAAGATCTTGGAAAGGCTTCCTAAATCTGTATCGCCATTCGAAACTGGCGTCACAGCAACTTACCAAATTTTTCGAGCGGTTTTTCTCCGCGATTTCAATGAGACCCGCATCGCCAAATTCTGAACGTGGCAGGCAATAATTTATGAACTTGATTCAAGGCATTGGAGCGCGAGTTGTTGCCCAAATAGAAGAAATGGGAGCGATGCTCCTGTTTCTGATGCGATCCTTTGGGTGGTTGTTTCGGCCGCCATTGCGGGTGTTTCAGATCACCAAGCAAATGCACTTTGTCGGCTATAAATCAACGTTTGTTGTCATTCTCACGGCGCTTTTTACCGGGATGGTGTTAGCCCTTCAGGGGTATTATTCTTTGAGGAAATTTGGGTCGGAAGGACTTCTGGGCTCTGCTGTGGCATTAAGCATGATTCGGGAATTGGGTCCCGTCCTTGCCGCATTAATGGTGACGGCCCGTGCCGGATCGGCGATGACAGCCGAAATTGGGATTATGCGCATTACCGAACAAATCGATGCGCTGGAAACCATGGCCATTAATTCCCTCCAGTACCTGATTACTCCAAAGATGGTGGCCTCACTCCTTTCTGTGCCGCTGTTAGTGGCCCTTTTTGATGTGGTGGGCATAGGCGGAGGCTATGTGGTGGGAGTCAAGCTCTTGGGTGTCAGTGGAGGGTCGTATTGGAGTTCCATTGAATCCGCCGTGGAGTGGAGGGACGTCTATGGTGGCATACTGAAGTCAATTAGTTTTGGCCTTATCATCAGTTGGGTTTGTTGTTATAAGGGGTACTATACGAAAATGAGTGCTGAGGGATTGGGGAAAGCGACAACCGAATCTGTGGTGCTGGCGTCGGTGCTCATTTTAGTGTGGGATTATTTTTTAACATCAGTTCTTTTGTAAAGATTGACCTGTCCAAGTATGGGATCATCAATCATTATTCAATTAAAAGGGGTTGAAAAAACCTTGGGGGGGCAACCTGTCCTTCG
>JAOUQB010000333.1 GCA_029879555.1 Nitrospirota bacterium
CGTGGCCACGATAAACAAGGCGATGAGGGCGCCAAGGCTTAACTCAATCCCCCAAGCCTGAGCAATAAAGACTGCGGCCACCGCTTCATACAAGGCGGATCCATCCATATTGACCGTCGCACCGACAGGCAAGACAAACCGGCTTGATCGGCTACTCACTCCCGCGCGTTCTACCCCTTCCATGGTCAGGGGCAACGTCGCCGACGAACTGGCTGTGGCAAAGGCACTGGTGAGAGCCGTTCCAAGTTCACGCATATAGATCCATGGGGAACGCTTCCCAGCCACATGTAAAATGACTCCTAGACTGATGAACGCATGGATCGCTAACCCAAGCAGAACGGTCACCGTAAACAGTCCCAAACCCACCAACAAGGCCACAATGCCCTCACTCCCCCCAGCGCTCGCTAGGCGTCCGGCGACCAAACCAAACACGCCAATCGGACCGATATACATGACGAGATGCACCAATTTCATGATGGCCCCAAAGACCCCTGCAAAAAATCTGAGAACCAACGTGCCATTTTCCCCGATCGTGGTCAGGACGGCCCCAAAAGCCAGGGAAAAAATCACCAACGGTAACAAGTCTCCTTGAGCAGCCGAGGCGAAAAGATTAGGAGAAAAAAATCCCCGCACCAAATCGGCCCACCCCGTATTGACCGCCGCCTCCACGCCGGGTGGCGCTGCCGCCGCCGTCAGATCGGCCCCGACCCCAGGTTGAATCAGATTGACCAACACCATGCCAAGGACAATCGCCATTCCCGAGGTGGCGACATAATACATGACCGTCACGCCGCCCAATCTTCCCAACCTTCGAATATCGCCCAATGAGCCCACACCTTGAATGATAGAGGCCACAATCAAGGGAACCACAAGCATCCGCAACATGCGAATCCATAGCTCTCCAAGAATTTCAACATGGTGAGCCGCTTCTGGAGCCAGGGCGCCAAAAATCCCACCGGACAGCGCACCGGTCACCATGAGCCATAACAGTGGACTCTGACCTTTTTGCCGTTCTACAGAATGGAGTGATTCAGTAATGAGATAAACCTGGGCAGGAGAAAAGTGAACTGCTTACTTGACCTTTTTCGGCGGCTTCAGCTCTGTGGTGTGGGTATCAGCACTGCTGCCTTTGACCTGTTTCATAATATCATCCGCACGGTCTAAGGAAATAATGGGATCAAGCCGATGGTGCAAATAGATGAGGGCCCGAGAAGGTTCTACACCCACCTGCCAGATGATGTCTTGATCGGGGATGATTTCCTGAATATACGAGATCGCGGAGGTGCTCACATGCGCTTTCCGTTCACCGGACAGCGTGGCCTGTCGAATTTTCAGAAATGACATTGGAACTCCTTTCTTCTGTGCGACGGTCTATAGCCAGGTAAAGGCCTCTCCCCAGCCTTCCTTGGCATGCGTCGTGACTTCCAGCACGATTTCTTTGGGAACCGAGTCTGGGTCACCGACCTCCATCTGATTGTAATGAAACGCATAGAGATGCGCGGCAAAATGATCGAACGGTAATGACGATTCTCCGGGAACTTCCCCATGCCCGACGACACTCGGTTCAACCCCTTTCCCCCAATTTTGACGACCTTCGTTATTCGGATTGAAAAAATACACCCGAATCTTCCCTTCGTCATCTTCAGCGACTCGCTGAATCGACACCGCGTGATAGCCTAAGAATCGCCCGTGCACATTGGTAATCAGAAGCCCAACCGGATTGGGATACACGAGATCATGACCTTCGTCATAGGAGGGGTGATGCGTGGCATAGAATAGGCGTAAAAAATCTTCATACCCCACGACCGTCTGATTGATCAGATTAAAAGGAGAGGTCAAACTGTTCGGCACCCATCGCCCGTACAATGCCGGATTGACCCATTTGTGCGGATCTTCCCCGCGCAAGGCCGCACGGCGCATCATTTCATCATAGACACGGTCCAGATGAGGAACCAGAATGCGTGAAACGGGATCAAGTCGCAAATCGAATTTGCCTTCCGCTACTCCCCCGCCAATATCTTTGGAAAAAATCGAGGTGCCCTCAAAAAGAAATTCAACCGTGTCGTCCCGAACCGCGCTAGTCAGCAGTTGCAGCAAATATCCAGGATCATGAAGACTCCATAGACTCAGTGCCCGCGCACCCTGACAGGTGGGGTTATTTCCCTGCCCCACGCCTAGTGGCTGCCCTATCATGGCCACGACTCCACCGACAATAGCCGCATTGGCGCTAATGCCGGACCCACGAGGCAAGGGTTTTTTGATCACTTGTTGGGCAGATGTGCACAAATCTAGATTGCCCAATTTAGTCAGACCATCAGCCACCTCAGGCCGAGCCAACAGCATTCGTTCCAGCATCTGCTGAAAACCATAAATGATCCAACTCGTGGCAGGATGGATCGTCAGGCGCATCAGCTCTAATACCTTTTCTCGAAATTGGGCTAAATGAGCCTGCCCCACCTCTGTCAAATCCAATGCTTGTGCCACGATGTCCGTTTCATCATTCTTCAGGACATGTTGGAGGAGGGCTACGTGGTATTCACTGGATAGGCCGGTTAAGGTCAACAGTTTGCCGACGACTTTGGCTTCATTATCAAGCTCATGGGGCGTGGCCTTCGCGAGAAGATTGCGATAGTTCGTCGGCGAGCCGGCTTTCTCTGCCAGGGGCG
Organism: Nitrospirota bacterium; assembly: GCA_029879555.1. Lineage (GTDB taxonomy): Bacteria > Nitrospirota > Nitrospiria > Nitrospirales > UBA8639 > Nitrospira_E. Next base: position 2,667 of record JAOUQB010000333.1, read on the forward strand.
TCGGAGCACCTGTGGCCTTAAGGTAGCGGTCAAGCCTGGCAACCAGCTTGGGGTTTGGTCCGGCTGGAATGTTTTCAGCTTGCTCGATCATTTTTAACGTGAGACTCACATCAATCGGTCGTTGGGCCACCCGTGCGTCAATATCATCAAGGACCTGTTCCAGTAATCCTTCCGAGGAGGCCTCCTTTTCAATCATCGCCAATAACCGTCTGGCTTGTGCATAGACCTTTGGCCGAAGACGCGACTCCTCGGTTTCATTTCCATACAACAAATCAAGGTTGAGACCCATGACCGTCTGTAGAAAGGCCAATGCCTCTTCTTTCGAGAAAAGCGGCTGTTCCGATTCCCCGGCCGCAATAGCTAAGACACGGAGCTCACTCAAGATTTCGACTGACGGATACTGACCTTCGGCACGAAGCCCCCCGGCCACAAGCGCCGGCAGTAACCGTTCAGGGTGTTCCCATGGTCCCGTATGAAAGACCCCCGCAGAGTCGAAGCGATGAGCCTGCCGTCGCACAACTTGCATCCCTTCATCGATTTCAAATAGATCGGTTGCACGACGATAGAACTCCGTCTGATACTTCGCCTTGGCAAATGCATCGGCGTTTTCCAACGCCTCAAGGGCCTGAAGCATGGCTTGCTCTTGTGGCCCAGCGACGCCAGTCGTATCAGAAGAGGACGGTTTCTTGTCCTTGGAAGTCTTACTCATAGAAATCAACCGTCTCATACCTCTGCACGAGTTCGCGTAGGATTTCCGGATCTTCCCCTGCCAGGAAGATGGTTCCATAATGGTTTCCGAATCCCACACGTTCCGCCACTTTGGAGGTCACGGGTTCAAACATCGTGTGCCGATCCATATAGGCATGGTCTGCCAACTCCTGAGGAAATTTGAGTTGATGGATGGCCGCTTGGCGAGGATACACCATCAGGTTGGCGGCATACGTTTTACGGTCTTGTTCCCTTGGGAAAAACTTATCTAGGACGGATTTTGGCGTATTCGGATCGGAACATAATAAGAGGGCCGCATAGGGGTTAAACCCATAGGCTTTCTGGATCAGTTCGAAGATGTGCCCTCCCGGAACCCTTGCCGCCACTTCTCCAAAGTGCAATTCGCCTTCTTGGTCCAAGAAATATTCTGGATGGATCATGCCGTTCACGATACCAAACGCCTTCATCAGTTTTTCAATGGCCTTCCGA
>JAOUQB010000334.1 GCA_029879555.1 Nitrospirota bacterium
GGGCGGGGTTTCCTCAACCGGGCCATCGCTCACGCCCCAATCAGCAAGCTGTCGCTGCACCGCTTCTTGGATAGCTTTTCGATAAGCCAGATAGGTCGCTCCCCGCGTCCCCACTCGAATAAAGTCTCCTTTATTCAAAGTAAGGCAGGCGGCCAAATCCGGCACTTCAATCAACCCCGAAATCCGTTCACGCACATGCGGAGTCAACCCTAACCAATCCCAGCCAGATTTAATGACTTTGCCGAACGTACTGACGGCCAGACCCTGGATATCCTCCGGCAAAGGATGGTCGGTTCGCACCAGGTAGCCCATAGCAGAAGGCTTGCGCTTCCGCAGCAGACGAATTTCCAATGGAGCCTTCTCCCGGGACTCAAAATTTTGAGGCATCACCACGTGACCATTCAGAACAAATTCCACTCCTTCGGGATAGTGCATCGTCAAAATCTTCGAAAAGGTCGAATCCAGGAGAGGCTGAAAATGACGGGCAACGGCCGCACTTAAGAAACCTGGATCTAACAATGGCGAAAGGACATTCTGTAACTTGAGACGCACAGCGGTCCCCTGGTGATCAACCATCCCAATCGGGGAGACCCATTTCCAGGGAGCCCTATGGCGTGAAGATAGGTGCCAACTTGTGGAGACATGTGTCTGCCCCCGCTTGGTCTCTGTCAGGACCTCTTCACAAACCAGCAATCCTAATTTGATCCCCACCCCGGCAAACCCAATTCCCTGTCCTCGCCGCTTGGTACTGGAAGCAATATCGTGATACCGGGCTAGATCTTTCCGCTGCATACCTGACCCGTTATCCCTCACCATCAACGTGCCCTCCGCCGGATCCGTTTCAAGCGCAATCCGACTAGCTCCGGAATCCAAAGAATTCGCCACAATTTCGGTGAGAATGGTCTCCTCCACCATCCCTGGATAGGCATCTCGTAAATCTTCCAGGAGGTGCAGAAGGTCAACACGCGTTTCACCCATCGAGTCCTGGCTCCTCCAGATCATCCCGGCCTGGATCCCTTCGTAATTTGGGCAACATTGATCCATCGAGCCTCTGCTTCCACAAACACTCGTTTCACCAAAGGATGTTTCGCCTTGATGGCCACATCCAAGGTCGCCACGCATTCTTCCACGACTTCAGACGGCAGGCCATCACGAAAATCCACACTCAGATTCACCAGGATAAATTCCGGCCCCATATGCATCGTGAGCACTTCATTCACGTGCGTCACACCGGAGAGTTGCTTGGCCATGTCCCGAATACTCTGGACCACTTCTTGATTGGCACTTTCTCCAATGAGGAGCCCTTTCGTTTCATGCGCCAACCAGACCGCGGTCCCACCCAGAATCAACCCAATGATAAAGGTGGCAATCCCATCCAAATACACCATCCCCGTCACTTGCCCCAACCAAATCCCCAAAAATGCCACGACCAGCCCTAGGACCGCCGCCGAATCTTCAAACAACACCATGAAGATGGTCGGATCTTTCCCCCGCTTCACCGCCTGCGTATAGGAAAATTTCCCCTTTGTCTGAGAAAATTCTCTAAAGGCAAAGTACCAGGCCCCTCCTTCAAACACCAAGGCGAACGCCAAGACCACGTAATTGATCAGTGGATCCGTTACGGGCTCTGGATGAAGAATATGGAGTACCCCCTCATACAAAGAAATACCAGAGCCCAAGGCGAAAACCAGAATCGCGACCACAAAGCTCCAGAAATACACTTCCTTGCCATGACCAAATGGAAATTTTTCATCGGGTGGTTTTTTAGCCTTATGCAGCCCGTACAGAAGCAGGACTTGATTCCCCGTATCGACAAGCGAATGGATGCCTTCGGCCAACATCGCGGAACTCCCTGTCATGGCTGAGGCGACGAATTTAGTCACCGCAATTAAGGCATTGCCGATAAGGGCCGCATATATGACTTTTTTTGACGCTGATGCCATTGGACCTCGCTACCTTATGGATTCTAATGTCGAAAATCAGATGAGAACATCTGCGGGTAAACTTTACCCAAATTTCTGAAGAGAAGTCTGATTCTCATGGCCTTTTTGTCACCTTCGGAACCCGTTTCCCCTAAAAAACCACAGAATAGGAGACCTGGCGACTTCCCATGCACCGTTCCCGATCTCCTACCATGCCAGGGAAACTTCTCAACTGAAAACCCTAGGGCAGCCTCCTCACCTTCTCCCGATACCACAACAACTGGGGTTACGCTTAAATTTTTGACACTAAATATAGCATTCAGCTATATTATTCTTCATCTTCCTCTGGGCATTTGAATTTTTCTCGCCATCATTATCCGTGCAGGATTGTACGTGTTCCACATCTAGGGTTTTTAACCTATTTCTTGTTTCGTACCATATTGAGGGAGGCGCATGATGGCCACACAAGTGAAACATGACCATGATATTGCGATTTACCAGAAGGGTCGCAAAAAAGGCCTGGACCACTGGTTTGTTGACGTGACCTGCAATGTCCTGTTGACGCGAACCTATGGCCCTTTTCCTAGCAAAGAGGAAGCCCTTCGCTTTCTTGAAGGCGCGGAATTGGAATTACGAAAACTCTTGGACTTTGAGCTTCGCTTGAAATCAGGCCGGTACAGCCTGGGCATTCCCGAACGGGATAAACTGGGTGGGTGACTTGCCTGGCCGTCTCCGAGTAAAATCAATCCACAGTGGTTTTGCTAGAATCACCCTTAGAAATAACCCATTTCTTGGTATCATCAACCTCCTTCTTCCCTAGGACGTTTTTCCTCCTTGGGCATTGGGCTTGGGACAGGGTGATCGATAAATCCATTTTTCCTTTAACCCTTACAAACGGCAAATTTGAACAACCGAAGTGTGGCTCTAGGGGTCTTCACAAAGGCACCGTAGGCATTGACCATTCACAACCCTCAAACATTCCTCGACCACTACTTAAGACCCATGAACCACAATCGACAAGACTCCATCATCGTATAGATATCTATGGCGCCTAAACATCACTCAGGGTTTTCCAGCGGTCGCACCGTTAAGGCGAAAGACCTTCATTATATCCAGCGCACCGCTGATGCAGAGCTGCTGGCCCACTGTCGAGCTGGACGACCGGCCTATATACTCCATTCCCCGCAAATGGGGAAATCCAGTCTTATTGCCCATACGGCTGAGAACCTGAATGCAACGGGTCACCATGCCGTACTCATCGATCTCAGCCAATTTCCCTTGCCTCCTCGAGAAGAAGAGTGGTTCGACAAAATACTGGGCATTCTCGATGACAGCCTAGATCTTGAGACCGATGCCGCCACTTGGTGCGAACATCACCAGGCACTCCCTCCAGATAGCCGACTCATGCGATTCGTCACGGAAGTCGTCTTGCCCGCAATCACCAGTCCCCTCATCCTGTTTATTGATGAAATCGAACGGACCGAAATGCTGCCTTTCCGTGAGCATTTCTTTACATGGCTGAGCACACTCTATGAAGCACGCGCCACGGATTCAAACTTCTATCGCCTCTCATTTGTCGTCTGTGGGGTGGCCACCCCATCTCAATTAATTCCACCAGGTGGGCCGTTAGTATTTCAATGGAGCCACCGTGTCGTGCTCTCGGACTTTACCCTCCAAGAGATACTTCCCCTAGCTGAAGGCCTTAGTCTGCCAACGGATACCGCGATCGAAGCCGTCACCTGGATTTTTCGATGGACCAACGGCCATCCCTATCTCACGCAGCTGCTCTGTCAGCTGCTAGAGGAACAACATCGGACTGCCTGGCTTGAGTCAGAAGTGGATGATTGTGTCCAACACTTTATTCACAGCCCACAAGGCCTACGTGAACCGAATCTCCAACTGGTTCGAACCGCGTTAACTGAACCTGATTTGGAT
>JAOUQB010000335.1 GCA_029879555.1 Nitrospirota bacterium
CGCCAAATCGTTTGGTCAAATTTCGAACTTCGACAATGGGTGTAGACATGGAAACGGCGGGCCTTGTTAGAACAAAAATCCGCCGATTTTATCTGGCAGATGACAGGTTTCACATTTATTACTGAGCACTTGGGCCTCATGTGTTTGCTTTCCATCATGACAGCGGAGGCAATCGGCCATCGTGGTTTTCCAGAGTTGAGAGTCCGGGGGAAGATCGGGGTGATGTGGTTGATCATCAAATTTGACATGCCCGCGAGGAATGACAATCGGATACCCTTTAATCGGCGCTCCATGCACCACGCGTGAATGGCATGTTGTACAACCCTCCCCCTGCCCTCGTTTTTCAAAGGCGGCCATGTGTTCCCGATGGTCCATAATCAGACCGACTTCTTTCACGGGAGGCGGCAAATCCCTAGTGGGCACTTCATTCACTCGTAGGATAGCGCGGTGACATCCCAAACACACAGACGAATAGACCTGCGATTGCAGATCATGGGGTGCGGTGGGTGTTCCGAAGAAGGTAATCGCCACATCTTCTAATCCCGCGTACACCTTATCGTGAAGAAATCCAGAAATCCCAGGTCGGACATGACAATCCACACACGTCACCTCTTTATGGCTGGAACGAGTCCAAGAATCATAGGCCGGCTTGATGGTGTGGCAACTGGCACAGAAGGTAGGCTGATTGGTGAAAGGAATGGCCGCCGCCCCTCCTAAGGCCAAGACAAGAAGCGTGGCCAGCATGAGGGTCAGACGTTTACCCATGGGAATTACGTATCCGCCTGACGCGGGAATCGTGTGATAATGAGTTGAGCCAGCCCATGCGCATCATCTCGATCGAACCACGGGACTTGGGTATCCAGAGGCTTAATGGACGCGACAGCGATTAAGCCTTCAAGCGAGACATCGACTTCTTGCAGCTCCTCTCGCACCACCACCACCTTTGGGAACCCTTGGCTTTTCCAGCCTTCAGCAATAATGAGGTCAATGTCCTTATTGATGAAGCGTTCACGAATTTCTTCGACCGGTAGCTCCTCAGCCACGTCGGTGAACATGGCCAAACTTCCCTTCGATAGGACGACCACTTGGCTGGCCCCTGCCCGTTTATGACGCCAGCTATCTTTACCTTCGGTATCAAGATCAAATCCATGTCCAGCATGCTTGATCGTGGCAACCCGATAGCCTTCTCCGGTCAATTCTAGGATTAATCGTTCGATGAGCGTGGTTTTGCCGCTGTTGGAGCGGCCCACGAAACACACAATAGGGGGTGCCATGGTGAAATCTGCATATCCTTTTATGAATTGGAGGACGATTCAATTCCTGTCGTGTGAATTGACGACGAAAAGAAGACGTTTAAAAATTCCTGGATAATAACTGCACATTGACGACGTCACCCGGATGCAGGGCTTCGACTTCTTCCGGCACATCAATAAATCCATTGGCCTTGACCATCGACGTTAAAATTCCAGAGCCTTGTTTTCCCGTGGTTCGGACCACCAAGCCACCGTTTTCATAGGCGAGAACCCCTCGAAGAAAATGTCGGCGATCATTTTGCTTTGAAAACTTTTCTTGAAAAATGGCTTTGACCACTGGGCGTTCCCAAAACGTGTGTCCGCCTAGTTTCAGCATAGCCGGTCTGACCAACTGATCAAACGTCACCATGGATGATACGGGATTCCCAGGTAATCCAAATGCTAATTTTCCTTGAATTTTCCCAAAAGCCACTGGCTGACCAGGGCGGATAGCCAATTTCCAAAAGTTCATATCTGCTCCAAGTTCGGCAAACACTGGCTTGGTAAAATCGTAATCGCCCATTGAGACCCCGCCGGATAACACGAGAATATCGCAGGTCAATCCTTGCCGAATTTTCTCTTTGAGTGAGTCTGGGTTATCTTTCGCAATACCCAACAACACAGGGATTCCCCCGGCCTCTTGCACACCCGCCGCAATCCCATAACTATTCGAGTTCACAATCTTGTTCTCATCAAAGGATTCATCAAGGTCCGCTAACTCATCACCAGTGGAGAGAATACCGACCCGTGGGCGCTGATAAACCAGGACAAACGATTTGGCAAGAATCGCCAGCATGCCGATTTCGCCTGAACGAAGGGCCGTGCCTTTGGCAATGATACAATCACCCTCTTGAACATCGTCACCCTTTGGCCGAATATTGGCACCCTGTCCATACTCGGATTGCATGATCCGAACGCTGGATTCGGAGGGTTCGGTATATTCAATACGAACAACCGTATCAGCCCCGTCCGGCATTGGCGCACCGGTCATGATGCGAATGGCTTCTCCAGGTCCAACCGTTTTTGTCGCCACCGCACCGGCGGCAACATCCTCAATTATCTTCAATTCAGGAATTCTGGAGATCGCATGCTCCTGTTTGATGTCTGCCCAACGAACGGCAAACCCGTCCATGGCAGAATTATCCCAGGGGGGGTTGGACCGTGGGGCAATAATATCTTCTCCCAACACGCGGCCCAGCGCATCAAGTAAGCCAACTTTTTCGCAACCCAACACACTCGTAGCATCTAGCACAATTTGCTGAGCAGTAGTTAATGAAGTTAAAGACATAATTTGACCAAGCTTATTACTTCATGCACGGACGAATACCTGTGATCGCTATGAAATTATGGCTTCTTAAATGGAGCAGGCCGTGCTGAGACATTAACCAGCGAACCTTTCTTTTTACAAAACTCTTCGATTTTATTCGCCACACCATGAATGGCCTCTGCCGTTGGAAGATCTGAATGAAACAGGGCATAGGGTTCGCCCCGATCACATTGCAATACCATTTCTGGATCAAGCGGCACACGTCCTAAAAACGGCACTCCCATATCGGCGGCGGAGGCTTCGCCTCCACCTTTTCGAAAAACTTCTATAGACTTATGACAATGCGGACAATCCAGGCCGCTCATATTTTCGATGATACCAATAATCGGCAATTCACTGTCCCTCACAAAGGTTACCGACTTTCGGGAATCTAATAACGCCACTTCTTGTGGCGTTGATACAATCACACAGCCCGTGACATCTCCGATTAAGTCCATCGTCGTCACGGATTCATTACCCGTGCCAGGTGGCAAATCGATAAATAAATAATTTAAATCTTGCCATTCCACGCCACCTAACAGTTGATTGATGAATTCAAATTTATAGGCATCCCGCCAAATAATCGGATCGTCAGAATTCTGGAGGAGAAACGACATCGACGCAATTTTCAGGTTATACACTTGATGAGGAATAATGCCTCCACCCGTACTAATTTTGAGTTTTTCCCCTTCCACTCCCATCATTTTTGGAATATTCGGTCCATGAATGTCCATGTCGCACACGCCCACTTCATAGCCCTTTAATGCCAAGCTAATGGCCAAGTTCGTCGTCATCGTGCTCTTTCCGACTCCACCCTTATTGCTCATGACGAGAATTTTATGTTCAATTCGTTCCATGCGCTTGTTCACTAACCATCGACTATGACCTTCTCGATCCTTCTGACAGGTTTCCGTTTCGTCACAAATCGCACAGGCCCACATATAGGTACACACATCCCCGCTTGACGACGGAGATGGTTGAACCATTTTCAGTTCAGTTGCCATGTATTCCTCCCCAAAAAATAATGCCCATAAAATATCATGTTTCCAGACGGTCTATTCATTGATGAAAACTTCAAGAATCCCCCTTTGATTCCGCATGCCCCATTTTTAGAACGAGATGCTCAAGAAGGGGAAAAATCACCTCACAATTTTCTTTGATGCCCTTGGCACTTCCAGGTAAATTAATAATGACGGTGTGCCCTTTTATGCCCGCGATCCCTCGGGAGAGCATTGCGGTGCGGACTTTTTTCAGACT
>JAOUQB010000336.1 GCA_029879555.1 Nitrospirota bacterium
GAAAATTAATATCGCGGCGATGTCCCGTCCGATGACTAATGAAGAAATTAACGCGTTCGCCTTAAGAATAGGGTATCCACCGGCGTCTGTCCCAGTTGCTGTGGATGCGCTCGCTGTGTTTGTGCATAAAGATAACCCTCTTGATCACATAACGCTTCAACGATTGGATGCCTTGTTCTCTTCTGACCGGCGCCGAGGAGCGCCGGAGTCCCTGGACCAATGGGGTCAACTGGGTCTCTCAGGCGTCTGGGCGAATGCTCCTATTCATGCGCAGATTCGGGATGCCAATTCTGGTACAGCTCAGTTTTTTAGGGAATTCGTCTTGTTGGGCGGAAAAGACAAGGAGCCGGGTATGGTCCAACCTGGTGCCGCGTCCGTCGTGTATGCCGTCACGAATGATTCCTATGCCATTGGCTATAGTGGAATTGGCTATCGTACAAATTCTGTTAAACCTCTCCGAGTGGCTGCCATTGAGGGCGATCCCTTTGTCGAGCCGACTTTTGAAACAGCGACCAATGGGACCTATCCACTTCGTCGATTGCTCTATCTCTATGTGAATCAATCTCCAAATACCAAACCCTCTCCCGTTCTCTCCGAGATCATCAAATTTGCAGTCAGTCTGGAAGGCCAACAGCTCGTTTCCATGGCCGGGTTTTTCCCACTTCCGACCAAAGAGCTGCTTGCCTCGTCTACGGCTTGGTCTAGCCCGCTTGCTTCGGCTGGTCCAAATGAGGAATCACAAGATCTCAAGTAGTCGGACCAAGGTCTTGGGAATTTGTGGCTAGCACTAAACGGGGATTCCGTCCTTATTATTGATGCTCAGGTATGATTTACTCTGTTGACACCCCAATGAGCATCAGACGTGGTATCGGTAAGACGACCCGGTTCAAGAAAATGATAAGCCTTGGAGAATTCTTAGAGAGCTAGGGTCGTACTTGTTGGTTCCCGACAGGAGATGAGAGGGTGAATGGTTGAAGTCTCAAAGGAAGATCAAGGTCCAGCCTTGGTATTTTTGCGCAAATTTATTATGCTTTCGCATCTGACAAGGGGAAGTATGAGAGGAGGAGAACATCATGGCCACGATTGGACAATTAATGAGACGCAATCTGAGTTTTATTTCTGAGGATGCGAGCATTCAGGAAGCGGCCAAACACATGCATGCTAAGCGGATTGGTTCCTTGTTGGTCAAAAAGGAATCCGAGTTTTTGGGAATTGTGACCGAAACGGATGTGGTTCAGGCGGTTGCCGAACAGCCAGAAGCCGTCGCTCGATTAATGGTGAAAGGGGTCATGTCGAGTCCTATTATCACCGTAGATCGAATGATGTCGCCGCACTTTGCCCGTGACCTGATGGCTGACCGCAAAATTCGGCATTTGGGAGTGACAGAAGAGGGCAAGATTATCGGAGTGGTTTCCGTTCGGGATCTTTTAGCCTATTTTAAAACGGTGTCAAAAGAAGTAGAGGAGGATATGTAAAAACAGAACCTCTCTTGTGGCTCTGCACTGTTCATTTGAGCCCAGGTTGTGGGTCGGCTATTCAATTTTTTCGTGTTGGGCTTTCTGAATCAAACGGCCAAGGCGTTCTTCTTCTTCACGAATTCGGGTAATGCGTCGTTGAATCCAGGGTCCGATGCTTTCTCCTTTAGCTGTAACTTGCGATTCTAATCCGGCAATTTCCTCACGTAACGATTCTCGGCGCTCTTTCAATTCCTCTATTTGTGCCACCGCATCAGCCTTGTCGAAAATGAGGGATTCGGCCTTCACGTCTGTTTCTTCGTCTGCAGTCCGATACGGGCCTGGCTTCGGGGTAGGAAGAACTCGTATGGCTTGATCCATTTGGCGTTGGTTCATGAAGCTGGGGGAGACAATTTCAACCTCGGCTTCATGGAGCGTGGTCAGCATTTTGGCGCGGAGTTTTGACCGAGTCGTGAGCAGTTGTTTGACGTCACCAAGAAAGCCTGACACACGATACGTCACGGAGTAATCCCCTAATTCAAGGACGTGTACGAACGGATCGGTCAGTTTGGCGGCTACAGCGGCCTCGAGTAACAATTGTTCGATGATCTTGTGGGAGGTGTCATAGCCCAAAGAAACGGTTGCGGAAACATATGTTCCCGATGATCGGATGACCGTGAAGGGATGAGACACTAAAAATAAATTTGGAAGGGTGGTGAGGTCACGCTCTTCAGTCTGAATTTCGGTGTGAAAAACGCCTCTTTCTGTGACTCTTCCAAACTGGTTTTCGATTCGAAGGAAATCTCCTAATCGGAAACTTCGCATTCCACGCAACATGAATCCTGCCATCGCATTGGAGACAAAGGTCGTTGAGGACAACGTGATCACCGCTGTGATCAGCAGCGCTAAGAGTTGAAAAAGATCTTTATGCGTCTCTTTATCCAAAGGAAGAGCAAGAAGAATCAGCACGATTCCCATGCAGGTGAGGAGCAGCATGCCCACTCGCGCCGAAAACCGATGTTCTTCCTTGAGCCCGCCATTACGTAAAAACAAAAACCAATAGCCAACCCATACACCGGCGCAGACTAGAGCTAGGGTTACCAGGACCGGTAGGAAGAGCGGCAGTGTTGCTAAAAGGGAATCGACAATTGTCATAGGTATAAGCAGGAAATGGGCATGGGTATTATGCGGGAAGTGGAGGTGAGGGTAAAGACCAACGCGAAGTTAAGGAGGCAATAGATGGCCCCACCACCTTGACCTGTTTCTAGGGATTATTACGGCCAAGATGGTGGGAAAGGTGGGGGGGGGACTCATAGTGATCTCATTCGAGATTAAGAAAACCAATCCATGTGTCGGGAACCTATGGCCGTGGCTACTGCCGTGGTTAATTTTTCTCGATCCACTGGTTTGACTAAATAATCGGCCACGCCTTGTTTCATCAGCTGCATAGCCAGATCCAAATCGGGAAATCCGGTGAGTACAATTAACGGGATACTGGGATATTCGCGCTGAAAATACTCCATCACTTCGATCCCATTAATATGGGGCATGCGGATGTCCGTAATGATGACATCGATGACCATGGGATGTTCCCCCTCATTGAGAAGGCTGATGGCTTGCTGGCCATCTTCAGCCTCAACGACATAGTACCCCTGTTTTTCTAACGACATACGAACGACTTTGCGAATGTCCTGTTCGTCATCAACGACGAGTACACCACCAAGATACGTTTGCCCGGAAAACATGCCAGCTGTTCGATGCGTTGAGTTTGGTGAAGCGGCTGTGTGCATCGCATATCCTCCTTGATGTTGTGTTGATGTGTTGCTGCTGTTTTGGGATGTCATCCTTGGTTTCTCCGTTTTTTTGTCCACTCATGCATAATAGAAGGTAGCTGCAACTGGTGTGCCGGCTTACAATGAAAAGGACGGGGCTGCTTTTTCACGCGATATTGTTTTCAATTTCAACAGTAATCGGTGCAACCTCATTGAATTGTACCCAAGTTGAACAAACGAAGAGGCCTTGAACCTGTCTACGAAAATTTCACATTGTTCCCTGCGTTGACAGGGGCAGGCAGGAACGGAAAGATCCGCTAAAAAAGTGGGGGCTTCCGAACAATCACGGACGTGGTGGAGTGATAGATCGTCCAATGCGTAGAGTCTTGAGCCAGGCGGACATATTCTTGAATGTCGGCGGTTGAGCAAAGGCCTGTGCCGCAATATTCTTGCTGGAGTACCCTGGCTGACTCACTCATCACTTTGGCCATCGCCGATTGTCCTGGACATAGATGCATGATGGATTGTGCCCGGACAATGTGGAACCCAGTGTGTTCCAGTTTTGATGGAAGGTGTAGAGCATAGCCAGGATCCAATCCGGCATTGAGGAACATCTGGCATATGGCCT
>JAOUQB010000337.1 GCA_029879555.1 Nitrospirota bacterium
GGCCCAATGCGCACATCATGTCCCGTCACCGCAGTGGGATGAATGCCTCGTGGGGGAGGGGACGGGAGAAAATATTTCTCAGCAAGCGTCACGATTGCCAACATGGGATTGGGGCAAATTAGTTGAGGCCGTGGATCATCTGAAATGGGCTGAGCCGTGAGAAACGCTGCCGCTTGGGAATGTTTCGCCGCTTCATGGAATTTTGGTTTGAGCACAAAGGAAAGATCGCCGCAGGAGGCGCCTTCCAAATGAGATAACCCAGATATCAACACATCGGAAGATCCCTGAAGGGTCGCTTGGACGCATTGCGCAAGTTCTTCAAGGGGAATGGGATTGGGATGGGCGTGGGTTGAGGGATTCATGAAGAAGAGGCCTTTGGGCTAAGCCGAGATTTCGACTTGGTGGTTGCGCCCGTGCTGGTCTTTTTGGCTTTGATGTTGATCGTAGGCGGTGAGGCATGATTAAGGGGCTGGCCCAAGCGTTCACCCAGATAGGTGACGACATCGCCGATGGTCCGTAATCGTCCGAAGTCTTCATCAGGAATTTGTATATCAAACGCTGATTCAACTTGATACACCAACTCGATGGTTTGCAACGAGTCCAATCCCAAATCATCGCGGAGGGAGTCTTCTGGATGAAGCGCTGAAGGTTCGCGTCGGAGATATTCCCCTAATGTGGCATAGACTTGTTGGTTCAGGCCGTTGAAGGAAGAGAGGGACATGGTCATGAATATTTCTTGAGCACCAGGACGGCATTATTACTGCCAAAGCCAAAGGCATTGACCAGGGCCGTCCTGAGAGATTTTTTTTGTGATTGGGAAGAGATCCCCGGTAATGCACAGTTGGGGTCGGGGTCCGTGTAATTGGCTGTTGGATGAATAATGTTCTGGTTAAGGGAGAGCGTTGAGGCAATTGTGGCAATGGCCCCTGAAGCGCCGAGGGTGTGCCCAATTAATGATTTCGTCGCATTGACCAAAATCTTTTCCACCCGTTTGCCAAAAACCGCACGTAACCCTTTCACTTCCACGTCATCTCCGACGACGGTGGACGTGGCATGCGCATTGATATAGTCAACCTGTTTCGGCTCAACTTTCGCATGGTGTAAGGCCAGGGTCATCGTCCGAGCGATATCCAATCCATCTTCCTTCGGAATTACCATGTGATAGGCCTCGCTTGTGGCCGCATAGCCAGATACTTCTGCGTAAATACGTGCTTTCCGACGAGTGGCATGTTGAAGCGATTCCAGAATTACCGTGCCTGCCCCTTCGCCCATGACAAAGCCATCGCGTCCGCGATCAAAGGGTCTGGACGCCTGGTTGGGTTGATCTTGATATTTTGTCGAGAGGGCACGTAACGAACAAAAGCCAGCAAAGACCAAGGGCGTAATGCTGGCATCGGCTCCGACCGCAATCATCATATCAGCTTGACCCTGACGAATACACTGCATGGCTTGTCCGATGGCGTGAATACTTGAGGAGCAGGCCGTAGAAATCGTCAAATTCGGGCCCTTAGCTCCCGTGGCCAAGGCAATAATACCCGAAGCGGAGTTGAGGGTGATGGTGGGAATAAAGTTGGGATGTACGCGGTGGGGTTTATGAAATTCATATAAATTGGTCAATTCCCGCTCACCCATCATCATCCCGCCCATGCCCACGCCTGCCATGACCCCTACGCGCTCGGCTCGTTCATGTTCTAAGCAGAGACCGCTATCCTCAATGGCCTCTCTTGTGGCCATTAAGGCCATTTGGGCGTATCGATCTACGCGAGAGGAGAGCTTGTCTTCACCTGGGTCAGGGGGTTGAAAATTATGGATTTTCCCCGCAATTCGTGATCGATATCCGTCCATGGGAAGATCGCCAAAGGATTCAATCGCAGTAATACCAGATTGCCCCGCAAGAGCCGCCTTCCAGAATTCAGCAATTCCAATGCCGATTGGGGAAACAATCCCCATTCCTGTAATGACCACGCGTGCTGCCATAGGTCTCCTTAAAACAAACGGGGTAACCTAACAAAATAGAGTCGGAATTGGGAGGGTGAATTGGGGATAACTAAAAGTTTTTTTAGAGGTAAATTTAAAGTACTAGTTTTATTTTATAAAGATTAAGCGTTCAGGCATTGCAGAAAATTGGAGACGTCTTGATTGGTGAAATTAAAGTATCGCATGAAAAAAGTTTATTTGAAAATAATGAATAAAGAATGTGCCAACCGTTAATCAGGAATTTATAGGTGGTGTTCTGGTAGGGATAAGGTAAGAGGAAAAATTATACATTGAACTTGAAGTGACAGACGTCACCATCTTTGACGATATATTCCTTGCCTTCTGAGCGGATGAGGCCCTTTTCGCGTAGTATGGCTTCGGTTCGGTATTGATCGATATCCGTAAACCCATAAATATCAGCCTTAATAAAGCCTTTCTCAAAATCCGTATGAATGACCCCGGCTGCTTGAGGGGCTTTGGCTCCGATGGGTATCGTCCAGGCCCGAACTTCTTGCGGGCCACACGTAAAGTAAGATGACAGCCCGAGCGTGGCATAAGCACCGATGATGACCTTTTCGAGGCCGCTTTGGTCCATACCCAGGTCTTTCATGAACATCTCACGATCCTCACCGGAGAGTTCCGCAATCTCGCTTTCCAATTTTCCGCAGATCACGACACATTCTGAACCGCGAGCTTTGGTGAAGGCTTGAAAGTCGGCAAGGACGGCTGGATCTGGACTTTCGTCAGTGTTGCCCGCATAAAAGACTGGTTTGGCCGTTAGCAAAAAATAGTCTTTCAAAATAGTTGGCTCAATGCCGAGTGCACGGGCAGGCTTGCCCTCTTCCAATCCGGTCTTAAGAGTTTCAAGGATCGCCAGCGTGTCTTTCGAGGCCTTATCGCCGGACTTGGCTTTGCTGAAGAGTTTATCGAACTGCCGCGTCACGCTATCTAAATCAGCCAGCATCAGCTCCATCTCAATCACCTCAATGTCACGCGTAGGGTCGACGCTGCCCATGGTATGCACCACATCGGCATCATCAAATAGGCGGACCATATGGAGAATGGCATCGACTTCACGGATATTCGCCAAAAACTTGTTGCCGAGGCCTTCACCCTGAGAGGCCCCTTTGACGAGCCCGGCGATATCCATAAATCGACAGGACGCTGGAATGGTCTTTTTCGGTTGGAAGAGTTCGGTCAGGCGAGCTAAGCGGGTATCCGGCACGGCCACAACCCCGACATTGGGTTCGATGGTCGTAAACGGGTAATTTGAGGCAGTGGCGCCTCCGGAGGTCAGAGCATTAAAGATGGTTGATTTGCCAACGTTAGGAAGGCCGACGATACCAATTTCCATGGGGAACGCACGGTATCAAATCCTGACTAGGTAGGTCTCTAAGGCAAAAGCCCTATGCTGGTGATCACTTATTACTCTGAAGACAGCGAGGCTAACTCCAAGAAGGTCGCAAGATTGGAGGGACTGCTGAACCGGTGATCCCCGGTCTTGAGAAGGAGTTCAATGGGAAAGTGCGGGTCTGCGCTGAGAAGTTCCTCGGTAAATTCCCAGCTGCCTTGTGGAAGAATGACATCATCTTGCAGGCCATGCACGATCGTCGTGGGCACCTGACGGGGCGAAGAAAGTCGTTGATTCCACAAGGCCTCGCTTTCCTCGACCCATTTCCAGGAAAGGGGAAAATCTTGGTGAAGGGCATCATCAGCCCACGGCATCCAGCCGGTAGCTTTCCATTGCTCTCGTCGAGTGGAGGAAATCTCGTTCGCACGCTTCCCCATCATGTTAAAGGCGGGGGCTAAAAGAACAAGTTTTTTCACCTGTGGGAATTCTTGTCCAAGGATCCATGAGAGCCATCCGCCTAAGGAT
>JAOUQB010000338.1 GCA_029879555.1 Nitrospirota bacterium
GGATGATGGTCAACAACATGCGGCCTCTGGCGACCGGGTGTTATTAGCCCCTGTGACCTCGTATACGGAAGAGGCGTTTACGGTGAAGGTTATGCGTGGCCGGAATCTGGTGGATCCTGATCCTAACGCGGCCAAATTTGAAAAACATACCAAGACGGATGCGGAAGGTCGTTTTTGTTTCGACGGGTTGCCGGCTGGAGAATATTATATTGTGGCAGATATTGCGCTCCCAACCTCCACCAAAAAGCATCGTGAAAGCCAGCTCGCCCATGCCAAAGCCTCGGTCAAAGCTGATGAAAATGTGTACATTCTCGTGACACGATAATTTTCCCTCAAAAGCTTTCAGGTATGAGGTTTGGCTAGGATTTAGGGCTAATTTATTATCATGTTTTCTTTATGTGTGGCCGTTTCACCCGCAAAGGAAATTTTCAGCAGCTTGCACAACTTCTAGGAATTTCATCCTTCCCTGCTTCGCCTCCTCGCTATAATATTGCGCCTTCCCAAATGATTGCCTGTGTGCGAACGAATCCTGAATCCCAGGAAAACGAATGTGTTGAGCTCAAATGGGGCCTCGTCCCCTCATGGGCCAAGGACCCAAGCATTGGACATAAGATGATCAATGCCCGCGCCGAAACCGTGGCTGAAAAACCATCTTTTCGGAAGGCCTTTCAGCAACGACGCTGTTTGATTCTGGCGGATGGATTTTATGAATGGAAACGCGAGGGAAAAGCCAAACAGCCCTATTATATTCATTTTGCTGACAACCGGCCCTTTGCCTTTGCCGGTCTATGGGAACGTTGGGGGAAGGATGGCAATCCATCGCTTGAATCCTGTGCCATCATCACCACCGGACCTAATGCGCTGATGGCCTCCATTCATCATCGCATGCCGGTCATCCTTCATCCCAAAGACTATGCATCCTGGCTGGGTTCGATGGGACAAGATTTCTCCACTCCCAACGCCATGTTACAGCCCCACCTATCCGAGAGCCTGGAGGCCTACCCTGTGAGCCCGCTGGTAAATAATCCCCGTCATGACACCCTCTCGTGTCTCCAGCCACTGGAATGACCACGTTTATGAAGTTTTCAGGGCCTTCTCAATGTCCTGCACAATTTCTGGCGCCAGGGGTTGTTGTTTTGGGGCATAGCGGGCGATCACCTGTCCTTGGCGATTAACTAAAAATTTTTGAAAATTCCATTGAATTTCACCTGTGAACGCCGTGTTTTCTGTGAGGTATCGGTAGAGGGGATGTTTCTGATCACCCAAGACGGTGATTTTACTGAACAAAGGAAATTCCAAGGAGTACTTCGTATAGCAAAATTCGGCAATCTCTTTGTTGTTTCCGGGCTCCTGCTGGCCAAAGTCATTGGCTGGAAACGCTAAGATCGTAAAACCTTGATCGCGATATTGCTCATAGAGGGTCTGGAGACCTTCATATTGTGGCGTGTTTCCACAAAAACTAGCCGTGTTGACGACCATCATCACTTGCCCTTGGAATTCGCGTAAAGCGCGAGGGTTTCCATCAATATCATCCAACGTGAAATCGTATATGTGAGAGGAGTGACTGAGGGGACTGGGGTTTTCCGGAGACGGAGAAGAAGCAAGAGCAAAGGAAAGGGATCCTACCCCTATTCCAATCATGAGGATTCCTACACTCACCAGTAGAAGGTCAGAACATGTTGTTCGTAGAGAGGTGCATGGTTTTGAAACGTGTCGCATTGGAAATCCTCCAATTGAAGTCCATGGGTTGAATCGTATGACATGAAGAGTGTAATCAGGGCCATCACAGAAGAGCAATGTCGCCGAAAGATGACAAGAATGATCCAGGATCCTGAACTTTCGTAAGAATTGGCGAGACTGTCGCTGACGGAATTTTTCAGCTGCCCCATGGGATAAACAAAAAGGATGGGGCGATGGGCAAAGGCGAACGGTTACGTCGCCGAGGAAATCCACGGAGTCAATTGCTGAATGATCTGTGTCTTCTTGCCGATTCCGCCGATAAATTTCTCAAATTCGCCTTCCACATATAATGCCAAGGCTGGCAGGGATTGAATATCCAGTTCGCCAGGAATGAGAAAGTTTTCTTGGACGTTCATTTTGAACAAGACAATCCGACCTCCGATTTCCTCCTGTACCAACTCAAGTTGTTGAAGAAGGGCTTGGCAATGGCTGCAACCGGGTTGCCAGAATTCTACCAGAACAGGCGCAGAGGAGTGCTCGATGATCCCGTCAAACTCGCGATCTTCAATATCCGGAATCATCTCGTAAAATATCGGAGGACGAACCCGCTATAGAGAGAGTACATTCATTACCAACTAAACCGCAGAAATCCCCCGTTATAGTCAGGGGAAATATTGGAAGGGGAGACGAGAAGCGGCTGATCTTGTGGACTATTGAACGATTTGGACCATCGTTCCGGTGGCACAACCGATTGTAACGCGCCGAAGCTGTGCATTTCGATATCAAATGAAATGCCAGGTAACTTCCCTGGGGCCTTCAGGGGAATTCCGGAGCCGGTCGGTGTTCGTACTTGGCTTTTGGAGAAATTATAATGAGAAAGCGGGTTGTCGAACAATCGGGTTTCCCATTCTGAACGTGTTGACTTGTTCCAGACTGGGTCTGCCTTGACCGGAGTAGGAGGAAGAGCGACCTTGGGAGGTGCCTCATCGCTCACCGGCAAAACGGTTTCAGTGGTGGAAGCCCAGGCTTCTCCGGCACCCAAGGTTATTCCACCTATCAATAATGCATAGACAATTAGGATAAGAGAAATCTTCATGATGAGGCAGTATATCAGGTGAGGTGTCTTTCTTGAAGATTGCACTTTCCAAGAGGCCTATCTCGGCTTATCGGTCGGAGAGCCATTCTTCGTGCAAGGTCGGCGATGGCAGGATCAAGAATTTACACAAACAAAAACAATTGTGTCTAACGGGGGTTTTTCTGCCAATTGCAGAAGGGGGGTATTCTCTAGCGCTTTTCTAAAATTTCGACCGCATTGCCGAAGGCATCGGTGAGGTAGACAGACTTGAGGCCATCTCGGTGGGTGACCAGTTTGCCAAATGTATCGGCGTCAGGACGGCTGAGGGCGAAATGGGAAGGGTGCTCCTTGGGGAGGACAAGGGCCAATTTGCAATTGGCAAAGGCGAGCAATGCCCAGGTCTTATCCGCATATTCTACTTCACAGTCGAATCGGGAGGTGTACCATTTCACCCCTTTGGCGATGTTGGGAACTGAAATCGCCACATGGTGAATGTGATCTAACTTCCGCTTCTTAGCCGAAGTTCTTTTGGTAGAGGGTGTCTTTTTTGACAGGCGAGTGGCCATACACGTTGTTCTGTTTCTTCGTTCGCAAGTCGTGACTTGGTGCGAAACACGTTTCCCTTGGAGTGTTAGAACCGCGCGATATGTTCCATGAGCATTTGTGCGACCTTCCTGAGATCATACGGCCACGCATAGTTCAGTGTCACGCCTGGATGATGTTTCCTGAGCTCTTCTAATTCTTCTGGAATTTCATACTCCGAATGCGATCCGCCTGGTGTGAACATGGTGGACACGATGGTAATCGTTTGGGCGCCTTGTTTGATGAGATCTTCGACCGCTTGGTGTAATGTTGGTCCGCAAAATTCGTTATAGGCGAGGGTGAAGAGGGCTCCATTCAGCAGGGGCTTCATCTGCGCGCCTAAGGCCTCCAAGCCAGCCTGATAGGGATCTGATTCTGGTGTTCGGGGCCAGGTGCGGATTTTGGTATCCAATTCTAATTCTTCTGCCGACATGGGTTGGCCCGCCGCGCGGCGTTGGGCTTCTAAGCGTTTGAGTTTCGAGACCAAGTCTCCGGGATAATCTTTAGGGAT
>JAOUQB010000339.1 GCA_029879555.1 Nitrospirota bacterium
ACTTCGGATGGGAAATCTCGGCATGACTGCTCCAACCATTCCATCATGATTGTTTCAGAAGTTCATGTCTTAAAGGCCAACACCCCCTCGCGCCTTATTGGCCTAGAGAGGAAATCTGCCACTATTTCCGAATGCCTAAAGCCGCAATGACGGTTTGGTATTTTCCCTCGTCTCTCCGACGTACATAATCTAAGAGTTTCCGTCGCTGGCTCACCATTTTCAATAATCCCCGCCGAGAATGATGGTCCTTCTTATGCGTTTTGAAGTGCTCGGTCAAACTCGTAATCCGTTTGGTCAATATCGCGATTTGGACCTCTGAAGATCCTGAGTCTCGATCATGGATTTGTTGCGATGCAATAGCTGCGGTTTTTTCCTCTTTGGTCAATGCCATAATGCCTCCTTCAGGATATTCTCCTCAACCGAATCATTACCCTTGTTGTTACAGACCTTCATGAACATATTCTTTCGAGCTCCACTGATTATTCCTAATTTTCCTAGACTAACACGGTGTCCAACACTAACATGGGACCACTCAATCCAGGCTGCAAGGCAGGCCCTTTCCCTAAAGCCAATAACGCTCCATTCTTGTTTTTTACACGAACCCGCCCGCCTTCTCCAGGAGTTGCGTGGCTGGCATTTTCACCAACCCATTCTATCCGATTCCAAGGGATGGCGTTTCCATGGATCACCTTCCGCGCATCGTCATCAGTCACTTCCACGGCTGGGAACTGTTCCAAGACACGATCCAAGCTCCGCCAGGCGCCACCCAATTGCGAACCGACAATCCCATCGGTCAGGGATTCCATATCCACAGCCTGGTCTAAATGCAAGGGGCCAACCCGTCGGCGTTGCAGCCACTTTAAATGCCCGCCGCTACCTAAGCGATCTCCAATATCCTCACATAGTGTTCGGACATAAGTCCCTTTGGAGCAGGCTACTCGAAAACTGACTTCCGGTATCGCCACTCGCTGGATTTCTAACTCATGAATCACCACGGTTTTGGCCTGGCGTTCAACAGTTTGCCCTTTTCGGGCTTTTTTATACAAGGGCTGTCCACCAACTTTCACAGCGGAATACATCGGAGGCACCTGCTGAATGGTGCCTAGAAATCCCTGGATGACCGATCGAACGCGCTCTTCTGATAACGAATCGCAAGAGGACTCTTCCAGCACGGTCCCCCACGCATCCTGCGTATCGGTCTTTTGCCCCAATTGAAGGACGGCGGCATATTCTTTATCCCAATCCAGTAGATATTGGGCAATTCTGGTCCCTTTTCCAATTAAGATCGGCAACACTCCGGTTGCATGGGGGTCCAAAGTCCCCGCATGGCCAACCTTCTGAATACCCAAAACATTTCGAACCCGTTGCACCACATCATGGGATGTCCACCCGTCAGGTTTATTCACAATTAAGACCCCATGCAACTCACGTTGCCCCAGGGAATGCCCAATATCAGAATGATCCATACATGGAGAAAGCAGCGTCATGAATTGGCCGTCCGCATCCTATATTGAGGAAATCGGGGATTCGTCAGAAGTGCCTTCATCATCATGAGGAAGGGAGTCCAGAATTTCCTCAATCCGATGACCATATTCAGCACTCGTATCACGATAAAACTCAATTTCCGGGGTATAGCGAAGATTGAGCCGTCGGCCCAATTCTTTCCGAATGAACCCCACCGCACTCTTCAAACCTGGAGCCGTTTGTTGCGCAAAATTCTCCGGGTCTAACGTTGTCACATAGATACGGGCAATCTTGAGATCTGCCGTCATCGTGACATCCGTGACGGTGACAAAATGAACCCGTGGATCCTTTATTTTTCTGGAGAGAATCTCCGCGACTTCTATCCGAATCTGATCTGCCACCCGAGTGGCCCGACTGATGGTTGACTTGGGCATGGCGTTAATTGTTGCAAGGTCTTATAACAATTCAATTTGCGATCGGACGAGTTCGAGTGACGGATTGGCCCGGATGTCATTCAGCACGTGATCTAAGGTCTGATTCACCCGCGCCGTTTCATTGGCAACGGTCGCAATCCCCACTGTCGCTTTTTGCCAAAGATGGCTTTCATCAATTTCTGCCACGGAAATATTAAAGCGATTTTGAAGCCTGGTCTTCAGACTGACAAGGATTTTTCGCTTATTTTTGAGAGATTGCGCCTCAGGGAAATGTAATTCCACCGTGCACAAGCCAACAATCATCCCCATGCCGTCTGTCCTGCAGTAGTCGCTTCCGTTTTATAATTTGGTAGCCGATTCCTCCAATACGTAGGCTTCTAAAACATCGCCGAGCTTAATATCATTGAAGTTCTCAACCCCAATTCCACATTCATATCCCTGAGCCACTTCACGGGCATCATCCTTAAACCGACGGAGCGATCCAATTTTGCCTTCGTACACCGTCACCTGATCTCGCACCACCCGCACCTTGGTATTGGTGCGCGTGATGATCCCATCATTCACATAACACCCAGCAATCGTCCCCATTTTTGGAACGGTAAAAATTTGCCGAACTTCGGCATGACCCAGGACCCGCTCTTTAATGGTTGGAGCCAACAATCCTTCAGCCGCAGCACGAATGTCATCAAGCACATTATAAATAATCGTATACAGCCGAATTTCTACCCCTTCACGTTCCGCAATATTCACAGAATTCGTATCAGGCCGAACGTGAAATCCGATAATAATCGCCTTGGAGGCAGCGGCAAGCAACACATCAGTTTCATTAATTCCGCCAACCCCGCTATGAATAATTTTCAACTTCACGGCATCGGTCGAAATCTTTTGAAGGGCATCGGCCAGCGCGCCTACCGAACCTTGGGCATCCGCCTTGAGAAGCACAGGCAATTCCTTAATTTCGCCATCTTGTGTGCCGGCAAACAAATCATCCAAGGTTGGCCGAGACGAAGCGGCAAATCCCACATCTTTTTGCTTTTGCATGCGGTCCTGGGCAATGGCTCTAGCGGCTCGCTCATCTTTCACCACCACCAGTTGATCTCCGGCTTCTGGAACCCCTAACAGTCCAATGATTTCAACAGGAGTGGAAGGTCCAGCTTCCTTCAGTCGTGTCCCTTTATCAGATGTCAACCCACGAACACGACCGCTCACCGACCCCACCACAAATGTTTGCCCAACTTTTAAATTTCCCGCTTGAATTAAGACGGTGGCGACAGGTCCGCGCCCTTTATCTAATTTAGCCTCTAGGACGACACCGCGGGCAGAACAAGCCAAGTCAGCCTTCAATTCCATAACCTCGGCCTGAAGCAACAACATGTCAAGAAGGTTATCTAACCCTTGGCTCTGCTTAGCGGAAACTTCGACAAAAATGGTTTGCCCACCCCATGATTCTGGGAGCAGCCCGTATTCGGACAAGCCTTGCTTCACTCGTTCAGGATTCGCCCCAGGCAAATCAATTTTATTGATGGCGACGATAATAGGAACGTTAGCAGCTTGTGCATGATTAACCGCTTCAATGGTCTGAGGCATGGTTCCATCATCGGCGGCCACTACCAACACCACAATATCGGTCACTTGGGCTCCACGAGCCCTCATTGCCGTAAAAGCCTCATGGCCCGGCGTATCGAGGAATGTCAAACCCCGATCACCGACTTTCACATATGACGCACCAATATGCTGAGTAATCCCACCGGCTTCCCGATCCGTCACTTGAGTGTTTCTAATGGCATCCAACAACGAAGTTTTCCCATGATCGACATGCCCCATCACCGTGATGACCGGAGATCGCGGCTCCAATCGTTCATGGCCAGCAGGCTCTAATACATCCTCCAACAAAGCCTCTCCGCCTTTCGCGACGGCGGCTTCAACCGCAATACCATACCCCTCAGCA
>JAOUQB010000340.1 GCA_029879555.1 Nitrospirota bacterium
CACGGAATCCGCCACTTCTCCAGCAAAAACTTTTCCAAAACGATTGTCTAGGATAGCAGACAGATCAAAGGTCTCTTGGGTCACAAATCCCCGATACTGCTCAGGCTGCTCAAACACCAATTCCATCACGCTACAAATCCCAGCAGCCGTCGTGACTTGAATGGCCGACCAGAGTTTCCCTGCAATGGTGCGCGGATAAATTTTCTTGACAAAATTTTCTTCAAAAAGCTCTCCCCTTCGGAGCCCCGTCACCGAAGTATAAATCAGGACGACATCCTGCAAGGTCTTTGGCACGGCCTTTTCCAACACACGTTTTAAGGTCTCTCGGTCATCATTCAGTTTCAACTCATTCATCAATAAATGAATTTTTTCACAATGACCGGGATAGCGAAGCGTCTTATAATTCATGGTCCGCACTTTCCCTGCATACGTATCCGCCAACGTTCCCAATCCACCCGAAGTATTAAAGGCCTCGTATAACAACCCATCAATCGAAATGGTTTCGTACCCTTCGAGAGGAAGTAGCTCCACTTCTTGGCCATTCTCAATCCCATTGCACATATTGCCATATTCATTAATCAATCCGTCCGTCGACCACGTTAACGAATATTTCAGGACATTACTGGGATTGACCGGAAGCGCACCCACTCGCATTTTGACGATTTCTACAGAATCAAAATGGGTCATCAAATCATGCGCCACGATGCTAATAAATCCAGGCGCCAAACCACATTGTGGCACGAACGCCTTGTTAGTACCTTTGCTCATCTCACGAACTTTCTTCGTCACTTCAATATCTTCAGTCAGGTCGAAATAATGGGCCCCGAGCTCCAGGGCCAACTCGCTCACTAACGGATTACAATAATAAGGTAAACTGGAAAGGATTGCTCCGGGTTTCGTTTGCTCAAGAAATGAACCAAGAGCTGTTTTATCCTGAACGTCGACAGACAAGATTTGAGAAGGCGTGCAAGCAATCTCCTTCTGCAACCGGGCAACCACCTGAGAGTCCACATCTCCTACAAAAACAAGATAGTCACCACTTTCCACCAACAGCGTGGCAATAAGAGATCCAATCTTTCCACCTCCAAGAATGACGACGCGACGCATATCCACAGACGCTCCTTTCTTCTATTTTAAGCGATTCTTAAGAAAAGGCAAAAAATTGATCTTCTCAGAGTCCCTCAATAAAATAGAGCCCATTCATGTATCCTTCCGTTTTGCTCCATAGTCTTTTTACTGTTGCCATTCAAAAACCATGAGCACAATCTTGCTTAGGGGGATTCAACACACACCATGGATGGCCTGCGTCATCATGGTTTCATGGCTTACGTTTAACACGTTTGAATTGAGTTACCCAGCTAAAGCGAACGAAAATCTTGAAACAAGCTCCACGCTGGAAATGACATTCACCGGGACAGGGAAAAAAACGACGCCACATTTCACTGTCGAAGATGGCTGGAAACTCCGATGGGAAACAGACTCGCCCACCTTCAAATTATCAGCTCATGGGTCCGCTCGCCGACCCTACAGTGGCCCAATGACTAAACGTGAAGAGGTATTACGATTTTTTGAATCTATGCAACCCATCGTGTTGGCAAATACCAATAACGCGACCGGCAACGCCGAACATCCCTTTGGAGGAACGTTTTATCTCAAAATCGTGGCAAGCGGCGCATGGAGCATTCATCTAAAAACGGTCAAAGACACCAAAGACTACCTGGATGTTCCTTATACAGGGGCCCCCTAATAGGCCTTTCCCCCATTCCAGGGATGGATGTGCGAGAGAGAGATTTCATCAACAATTAACCTTTCAACGAGGAAAAAAAGATGGCGAAATTAATTCAACAACCGACAAGGATTGAAGCAGCAGGAAATAAACCTAAGCTCATCGACGAGTTTATCGGACGGGTGAATTCTGGAACTGACCAGATAAGCATCGCACGAATGCAAAGTCCATCCGGTTGGATAGAACCCGGGCAAACTCCGGAATTCGATGAATACACCATTGTCTTATCTGGCCAAATACAGGTAAAAACAAAAGAAGGGGTTCTTGACGTGAAGGCCGGGCAAGCGGTTATTGCTTACCGAAATGAATGGGTACAATATAGCAGCCCAGGCCCCGAGGGTGCAGAATATATCGCAGTGTGTCTTCAGGCGTTTTCACTCGAAACGGTGCATCGCGATCCTTCTTAAAGCCGAAGGCCTTGATCAGAGCCACGGCAGAAAATAAAGTGCTGTTCTTACATGGAAGTTTCCGAAATTATTGTATTTGACCAAAGGCATTCGGTTACCCCATAGATTAGTGACGGTGCCAGCGACGATGTCCATGGCCGTAAAATCGGGGACCAAAGTAACGGGGATTTGCATAATACAACGACCCACCCCAAAACCGGTCTCGGCCAAAACGAAGACTGAGGCCGAAGGGCGGATAGACCTGCACTGAGGAAGAGCCATACCAACGAGAACGATTGTCTGTCAGTTGACGTTCCAGTTCAGCAGTCGTCGAAGCTTGTTGAGAAACCTGTTGCTGAAGCTGAAGAACCGTCTGCTGTTGGACGGCCAAATCCTTTTCCAATTTGGCAATTTTCTCTTGTTGAAGTTCAGTCAATGTTCGAATGCACCGATTCTGTGCCTCGGCGGTAAAACCGGAACATTCCCAAGGGACAACTGACTCCTTCGCGCTAGCGGGAAGGGCGAAGAGCATTCCTCCTAATACACCGACACCAATGACACTCCCCTGCCATAGAATATTCTGAAGTCTTGTGAATACCATGCGCATAGTCCCCTCCTTCCGATTGTTCTTCATTATACCAAATCGAGGCATTTCCCTGCCAAACCAGTCCGGCAGCCTCCAATCCAGAAAATTCGATAGAAATATTGACACCTTATCGTTGAGATCGTAGCCTTCTACAATTTCGTAGAAACCCTGCAGCCCACCAATTGATGTCTAAAAAACAATCAGAGAGCACCGAGAAAAAGATCCGGTGTGGATGGGTGGGCACGAAACCCCATTTTATTCCGTATCACGATGAAGAATGGGGTGTCCCTGTTCATGATGACCATCGTCATTTTGAAATGCTCATTCTGGAAGGCGCACAGGCAGGCTTATCTTGGTCGACCATCTTATTGCGACGCGAAGGGTACCGGAAAGCCTTTGCCAAATTTGATCCGGTCAAAGTGGCTCGTTTTGATGCCCGCAAACAGGCCGCCCTTCTGAACGATGCCGGTATCATTCGAAACCGTCTCAAGATCAAATCAGCCATCACCAACGCCAAAGCGTTTCTGGAAATCCAAAAAGAATTTGGCTCCTTCAATACCTATATTTGGCAATTTGTACAGGGAAAGCCAAAGTTAAATTCCTGGGAAGATATGTCCCAAGTGCCCGCCACTATTTCGGAAAGTGATGCGCTTTCAAAAGATTTAAAAAAACGTGGATTCAGTTTCGTCGGCAGCACCGTGATCTACGCGCACATGCAAGCGGCTGGGTTAGTCAATGATCACACCATTGATTGCTTTCGGCATCCCTCAAACATCTATCACTCTAACAACCGGCGTCAAACAAAAAAGCCCCCATCCCTCAACATTCAGCTGAAACGAATCTATGAACCGCCTTCAACAAAAGATGGATATCGTGTCTACGTTGATCGATTGTGGCCTCGAGGAGTGAAAAAAGAGGCAGCCGCCTTAGATCTTTGGCTTCGAGAAGTGTCCCCATCCACCACCTTACGGCAATGGTTCAATCATCAGGAAAATCGATGGCAGGAATTTAGCCGCCGCTATGCCAGGGAACTGGATGACAAACCCGAGGCCATCCATAAACTCCGAACATTA
>JAOUQB010000033.1 GCA_029879555.1 Nitrospirota bacterium
GTGGTGTTCGGGAATCATTCGAGGGATCAAATCCACCGCTCGCAACATGGTGAGCGGTTGGGCATTCAGATTCGCCAGTAACACCCGAATGCCGCGTTTGTGCATGTAGTCAAAGACCAATTCCAGGGCATGTGCGGCAGATTGATCAAGATAGGGCACACGATTCATTTCAAAGACGAGTATTTTTAGATCCGGGGTCTGCTTCAAATTATCGATAAGATATTGCGAAAAGCCAAAGAAGACAGGTCCTGAAAATGTTTTGATGTACACATGATCTAATGAATCCTGAGGTAAAATGAATTCTTCTCTCAGATCGCAAGGCTTTCTCACCTTCAATGCCCGAAGAGGAAAGAGTGCAATTTTTTCCTCCCCGATCGATCCCATTTTTTTCATAAAAATAAATACGGATAAGGTCATGCCAATTCCGACCGCAGTGATCAAATCAACAAATACGGTCATGATTAACACAATAAGGAGGATCGCACCTTCTGCACGATCGACTTTCATGACTTCTTTGAGCCCCTGGTAATCGATAATATCGAGCCCAACGGTAATCAGGATGGCCGCCAAGACCGGAATGGGCACATATTGGACATACGCTCCTAAGCCCAGTAAGACGGCGAGCAAAAACAGACTGGATATCACACCACCGAGGCGAGTGCGACCACCCGCTTTCACATTGACAATAGAGGACATCGTCGTGCCCGCTCCTGGCAACCCGCCAAAGAGAGCTGAGACCATATTGCCGAGACCCTGGCCAATGAGTTCGCGATCACTCTGATGTTTGGTTTCCGTAATTTTATCGACAATCACAGCAGTCAGTAGGGTATCAATACATCCTAATGATCCCAAAGTCAGGGCGGCCGTGATCATAAACCATGATTGGGACACATCAATGTTCCCCAGACTTTCAAGTTGAAGGGACGGGAGACCCTGAGCTACTTCACCAATCAGGGGCACCGACAGTCCTGCGGTGACGGACACCATCGTTCCCACCAACAATGCCAAGAGAGCCGGAGGAATGGAGGTGGTCAACTTTGGAGCGGCAAATAGAATAAGCAGGGTTAAGGCGCCGAGTGCCAAGGCCTGAAGGTTCATCTCGAACAGGGCGTGAGGCCATCCGATAATGCCTTCAATAATATTCGAGGGAGCGGATAATCCGACCAAGGGATACATTTGAAACAAAATCAAAATAATACCAATGCCCGTCATAAAACCTGACAACACAGGATAGGGAATATATTTGACATTGCCGCCAAACTTCAGCAGGCCGAATAATATTTGTACGAGCCCTGCTAACAGAAAAATTCCCATAATCATGCCGAGGGCCTGCTCTAAGCTCCCGCCCAATGCGATGGCTTGAGCAATGGTCAGTGCCGCTACAACCGTCATCGGCCCGGTCGGCGTACTGATCAGCGTCCGTGTGCCTCCGAACAGAATGGCGACCGCACCCAGAAGGATGGCGCAATAGAGGCCCGACACCGCACCAAGCCCTGATTGAAGACCAAAGGCTAATGCCAACGGCAGCGTGACAATACCCGCTGTCAGGCCACCTAAGAGGTCACCCTTGAGATGAGAGAACGTCAACATGGATTCTTGAGGTTGAGGTGTCATGGAGTTTTTTGATGCACTTCAGCTAGTTCATGAAAAGTTGTTGAGGTTTGGTTATGTATTCGTGGAGTCAGCAGGGTGCTAAGTGTTCCGATTTCTAGGGATGCCTAGAGCCACTGAACCACTATGACAAACAAAGCATCCAAGATTAAAAAGAAAAGATCGTTGGCGGGAGAAAGCCCCAAGGCGATGTCCAACTTCAGCGGGAAGGAGACCATCTCGTACCCATGAGAGAGGAGCGTTTACACTCATAGCGCTAGGTGGAGAAGCACGAAGAGGAGAGCTAGCCACATCCCAATCCGCTGTGTGTCCATCAGTCCTGAAGAATGTGGGGTAAACCGTGAGAAGGGAGGCTTGAGTCTTGCCTTAGACTTGTCGTAGCTTTGAATTGTTGAACAAGATCTGACAAATAGGTCCTGCGGGCTCTAGAAGGTTTCGGTAAGGAATACAGGTTTACCAAAACCATCGCCACAATCACACCAATAATAACGAGATCATACAGAGGATTCATCTTACAGCTCCCAATTCCTGTTGAAAAAATGCAAGGAGTGTTCCTGGTCTTTACAGCCCTCTTGTGAACCGGTATCCCCTCCCTAAGATGTTGTGAAACAAGAACTTTTCTGTTACTTGTTTCCACTTTTACGCAATGACCTTATGATGTTTCATTGCAGTTGTGCGATTTCGCTCGATACTTAGAGTGTAAGATTGCACGATTGAAGGTGTGCACGGCTTACACCAAATGTTTGATCCGCTGGCGATTGGAAGACAAACCAAATCGCCCCGCAAAATATTTGACTTTTAGAATATGGAGAAATTAAAAGGCCGGTCAGTGGAGAGATTTTAAAGGGTAATGGCCTAGGATCTAAGCCGTTGTAGAAGAAGGGCGTGTTCTTGAGGATAAAATCAACCTAGGCCACCATGAATATGGTGGCTCACAACATACCTGCGATCCTTTTTCCCTTCTCACTCTGAGACGGGGTTATTGAAATGTTGAAGGTCGAAGACTACTTGGATCCATCGATAATCTTCTCACCAAGAAAGGAGAACCTGAAGACCCCAGACAAACCTCTACCTTCCATTCCCCAAGGAGAAAGCATATAATCATCTTCCCTAATTTTATTCCAACGCTGAGAAGTGCACGTTTCATGAATAGGGACCAGGCCGGTCGTCTACAAGAAGTATGGAAGACCAAACATGGTGACAAACTCTGTCAGCATACTCGGGTCATTGATTCCCTCTTCGAACGCAACGGGCAGACCACTGGAAATGTGGGCTGTCACGAATGTGGAGCTATCTTTCCTGACCCTCGCCTAAATCCGAAGCAAGAACGACAAAGCCGAACCTCTGAGCACTAAACTCGACACAACACTCAATCCCATCATTCTCCAAAACTCCATATCGTCCCCCTCCTGCTTGCTATTGTCGCCCTAGAGTTTGTCACGACATTTCCCAAATGGAATTGCTTTATCAGTTCGAACTCTAGGCGTCCATCTCCTCGAAAGGCATCTCTGTTTCTTCTCACCTCCATGAGAAGTGGCGAGACCCATCATTTTTCTGCTCTTCTCCCTGCATCGTTATTTCATACCCCCTCCACCAACCCACGCCCCTAGAAGGTCATGCCTCGTGATGGTGTAGGCCACTTCGCCGTTGTGTTCTACCGGCAAATTCAGTAAATGATTATTTCTCATAATTTTGACAGCTTCCTGTATGGAGGCGGAATCTGGAATACTGATTCCCTTTTTCACCATAATTTCGCCTGCAGTCATTTGCTTTAAATCTTTTCCAGCTTCCAAAACACCGAGCAAATCAAACTCACTAATAAACCCAACGAGTTGGTTGTTCTCATTGGCCACAACTCCTCCCAGCATTTTTGTTGACAAGAGTTCTTTAGTTACCTCCATCCCATTCTGATCTTCCCGAAATTTCACGATATTGGTTGGCACAATTTGACCCAGCGCTTTTGCCATTCCCACTGAAACAGCTTCTCCAGGCATAATACTGTCCTTTCTTTAAATTTTTCAGTCAGACTCCACTAAGTTGTTCTTGGCCAAATAACCAAATCTACAGAGCCTCAATAATCCCGCAGGCATCGCGTGATCCTCCTGCACAACCGGGATTGAGCTCACTGTCCTGATCACAATAGAGATCTTCATTGGTGTGAATGATGAAGGCACTCCCATCTTCATCCAACACGCTCAGCCGACCAGCGGACAAACTGACTCGTGTGGTAACCGCATGCAGCTTTCCCACTCCGTTCACGACGGTCATATTGACTAAATCCCCCATATGAAAGGGATGGTTAAAATCCGGAGCATCCGGCGTCGACTTTCCAAATGGTCCGGGATCATGATGACCCTTCGCCGCACCACAGGGCTCACAACTCGCCACTTCATGGATATGGACCGCATGCTTACCATCCTTTAATCCGTTGACTTCCATCTGGACATACACCTTTTTAATACCTTCATCCGATTCAAATTCCCTCAAGGTGGCCGTTCCGGAAATCCCAGAATCTGTACACCCTTGAATGGTCGCTTTGGCGGTTTTGGACACTTCATGATGCCCATAATGGCTACACCCAGAAAGCACTACTACAGCTATACACATTATCCAGATCTTTTTGTGTTGAAAAAACGATGTTCGATTCATGACCGATCTCCCTGTAGATTATTATGATGTTCTGACCATGGCACTCTTTCGCTGTGATTGCCCTGTTCGCTCACAACCCTCCAAAAGTCCGAATATAGGAGACAATTTGCCAGACTTCTTCTTCAGATACATACAGCGGCATGTAAGAAACCATGTCCGTCCCATGACTGCCGTGTTTGAGAATCCAGAAGATTTCTCCATCCGTTCGGGCCGCCTGCCAAGCCGCATCGGCAAAATTAGTTGGCGGTTGCGCACCAGAAGGCGTCTTTCGACCACCACTCGTTCCTCCCGACCCTTCTAACCCATGGCAGGCGGAACAGAAGGCCTTCCCCTCATACAACTTTTTCCCTTTTGCGATAATCTCTTCCGAAGCCATGAAAGGATTTTGAAACGATTTGGCCTCTTCCAGTCGTTCAGGAGGAACTCGAGGCTTGAGATCACCAGGGCTTCCCGCCCAGACAAGCACATTGGCGACAAAGAACAGGACAAGGCTCATCAAGATCTCTCTGAACATTTTCCGACCACATCCATGCATAGAATGCCCTTCCTTTGTCATGAAAATTTACACAAGGCCCGTCTCAGGGATATCCGGAGAGGTGGTGAGGGAATTGATATAATGGGGCACGTGTTCACGTATTTCCTTCGACACGCAAGTCCGTCTCATGTCCTGACCGACTTCTACGACGGAACTGATCGGCCACGCCGCACTTTGCATACTGAAAACCATCACGGCATCCATGCCTGACTCCCTCGGCTTTTGAGAACAACAAAACACAACCTTTTCGACCCAAAGACCCCTCAGCTAATCGTCCCCTCGAAACTCTCCGCCTAACCCCAACCCCACCCAGGCACGTAACAGATCATGCCGAGTCACGGTATAGGCGACCTGACCATCACGTTCGACTGGCAGGTTCAGGAATCGATTCTTTTCCATGATGTTGACGGCCTCTTTGATAGAAGTGGAGTCGGTGATACTGATCCGGTCTTTCACCATGATGTCCTCTGCCGTGAGCGTGGTTAAGTCCTTTTCGTCTTCCAATGCACGCAACACATCAATTTCACTAATAAATCCGACAAAGTTATTGTTTTCGTCTACGACTGCTCCCCCAGGGGTATGCTGAGATAATAATTCCAGAGCCACAGCCATCCCGTTAGCGTCTTTCCGAAATTTCACTTCGTTCGTTGGCACAATTTGCCCCACTGTTTTCAATCCTCCCGCTGGAATACCTTGAACGGTCATGATTGACTCCTTCCTCAAACTCCCCGCCATCCTGGACGGGGAATTCTCGTAAATTAAACACTAAATTCATTATTCGTGAAGAAAAGTCGTACCAATTGCATTTTCCTCTGCCCCTAGATTCCCTAGTTCGCTTGAGGAGACTGCGCACCAATCAATGTCGCGAAAATCACGAGACTTTGATTTGCAAACGCTTTGCCTTCACGGTTTCACCTTTTGGCAGATGAACCAGTAAAACACCATCCTTGAATTGGGCCGACACCTTCTCTTCTTCAGCATCGGCAGGAACCGTAAAGCTTCGCTCAAAACTGCCATAGGAACGTTCCACCCGATGGTATTTTTTCCCTTTTTCTTCCTTCTCATATTTCCGCTCGCCTGAGATGACTAACACCCCATCCTGAACCGAAATTTTCACGTCTTCCTTTTTAACCTCTGGAAGATCCGCCTTGATCACATATTCCTTCTCATCCTCAGTAATATCGACTAATGGAGCCCATTCCATAGCGCGCATCGATTCGTTGTCCCCTTCTTTTTTCATCGGGGTTCGTCCCATCCAGGACGACAGGCGTTTTTCAAACTCTTGAATGTCTTGCATTGGATCCCAACGTGTTAACAGGCTCATACAATGACCTCCTATCAAAATAATTGAGGTAAAAGATTGGAACTGAAATCGCCAATCCTTCTCACATCAGAATTCTTCTCCTATTTTTCTTGGCAACATTCGTCCGGTCCACCGTGCCTTCCATGAGGACCACCCATTCCATGACCTCCACCAGGACCACCGTGACCCATCGGCCCCATACCCCGATGACGCCCCATGCCTCCTGGCCCGCGCCCCATTGAGAAAGATCGCTCATATTGCATCACCGTCCAAATTTCCTCATCCGATAAGAGGCCTCCAAACGGAATCATTCCGGTCCCAGGAGAACCATGCTTGATGACCCAAAAAATTTCCCCCTCCGACCGATGCCTCCACATTCCATGATGCCAAAAATTCCGAGGAGAGGGATTGAGCGAAAGCCCCCCTGGCCCATCTCCTCGACCTGTCTTCCCATGGCAATTGAAACACGTCCCTTTGCCTTCATAAATGATCTTTCCCTGTTCAACAATTTCAGGGGAATCCGGTAAAGGACTTACCAGGGCCCGGGCTTCTTTCAACTTATCTGCGGGAACACGTGGTTCCATGATATGTCGTTCCGCTGCAAACACGGGATTCACCAAAAGGCTCGCTCCCATTGCGATCATCCCAAGCCCTAATTTGAAGACCATGTCGCCCCCTCCAATTCTGATGCCTCTGCCACGATAAGCTCATGCTTTCGTGGCTTTGTTTCATGACTACCGGTACCATCTGCTAAGTCTGTGCCAGCAGCCCAGGACACCTCCATCCCGCTTGATTGGTCAGCATTTCATACACGTCCCCTGTCAAGAATCCAATTCGTAGCCTGTAGGCATGGTGAAAAATTCCCCACTCTTCAAATTGAAAGTGATGCGACCTGCCACAGCAACATTCAAAACGGAAGGGTTCTTTTGCACAATACCCAAGTACATTGAAACCCCAAACATGGCATGAAAATTGGTTCCATATCAGGGATGAAGAAAAAAATTCACGCATTCATTTGTGAGGTATCAGCATGACTGTGCCAAAAAATAACCGGTATTCCACCCAATCCATTAAGAAAAAGGAATTCATTAACGATCCTTACTCGATGAAACAGGCTCCGAAAGGATTACTTGAATGCCCCGAATGTCATGCTGTGTTTTACCGTAAACGGTGGAGCTTCCCAGATGCCCCCACTTCGCAAATCCGAAAACCAACCGCTGTCGGTCAGAAGAAACCGACAAAACAGATCCTGGTTCCCCAGAGTTTTGTGTGCCCGGCTTGCCGAAAACTACAAGACGGCTATGCCGAAGGATTTCTCACAATCCATTGGCCTCATTGGGAAACCCATAAAGCGGAAATTTTGGGACTCATTCATAACGAAGAACACCAAGCCGTTCGCAATAATCCTCTGGAACGGGTGATGACCATCCGGACTCGCCCGGATGGGGCAGACATCGAAACCACAACCGAACACTTCGCCCAACGGCTCGGAAAGCATTTAGACCGGGCGTTTAAAGGATCGATTGAATATCGATGGTCACATAAGGACAAATGTGTACGGGTGACATGGCAAGGTCCGACAAGCCCCAAGAAGCGTGCGCGATCCGCCAAAGTATCCACGAAGAAATCATAAATGCGTCAGAAGCACCAGTGACATTGGCAGAGAAATTCATGGGATGAGCATCCACTAGATATCGCCCAAGTAGCATTCTGACATCAGAAAAGAATGAACTTTCATTTCAAGGGAGAATGAGATATGAAGCACGCAGCGATCTTATTTAGTTTCATCTTGATTCTTGGGTTACCACTTCTGGCTCAGAGCCAAGAGCCCGAAGTCTCTCCACAAAAAGGAGAAGCTGTGTATAAGACCCATTGTGTGGGGTGTCACGGCTTACATGGCAAAGGTGACGGACCGGATGCAGCGAAGCTGATTGTCCCGCCGATCAATTTTCACCGCCCTGAGTCTCGGGCAAAATCAGAAATGGACCTGCGAGGCGCGATCATATGGGGATTGGCATTTAGCCCCATGCACGGTTGGTGGGGAAAACTGAGTGGGGAGGACATGCGCTCGGTCACAGCATATATCCGACAACTGGC
Source organism: Nitrospirota bacterium (assembly GCA_029879555.1). Lineage (GTDB taxonomy): Bacteria > Nitrospirota > Nitrospiria > Nitrospirales > UBA8639 > Nitrospira_E. The sequence continues at coordinate 8,196 of JAOUQB010000033.1, forward strand.
GCCGTATGAGCCATTCACTCCGTAAAAGGTCTATGAAGGCTACCCTGCAGATTTACCCTGTTGCGTGATGCGTATCTATCTGGTTCACGCCTCACGTCATTCTCTTTAAACACTCAGGATCTGTCGCATGTTAGAAGTTGCCGCTGTTGCCTTTACGACATTCTTCGTCACCCTTGGCCCCATTGAAGCGGCTGCGATGTTTGCGGCCTTAACACAAAACCGACCGACTAAACAGCGTCATTCAATGGCTCTCCGTGCCATCCTGGTCGCCACGGGAATCCTCTTGACCTTCGCTGTGCTGGGAGATTGGTTGTTACGTCTTTTGGGAATTTCTTTGGCAGCCCTTCAAACGGCCGGAGGCATTCTGCTGTTGTTGATTGCCATAGATATGGTGTTTGCGCGGGACTCGGGGGGGATAACCACGACGAATGCCGAAACTCAAGAAGCCACGCAAAAGCAAGATATTTCGGTCTTTCCTTTGGCCACCCCCCTCATCGCCGGGCCTGGTGCGATAGCCGCGGTCATTCTACTCATCGCCAACGCCCAAGGTGATTGGGGAACCCAGCTCATCGTCATCGCAGCATTGCTCGCCGTCTTGCTCATCACTCTCTCGGCGCTCTTTGGGGCCGCATACATTCAAAAAGTACTCGGCGTCGCTGGCCAACATGTCGTGAGTCGAATATTTGGAGTCTTACTTTGCGCCCTGGCAGTCCAATTCATGTTTAACGGCATTGGTCAAAGCGGCCTTTTTCCATCATCGTAATCAACAAACCAATCAAGGAGGTTATCATGGATTTACGCGACGAACTGAATCAAAGCGACCAGGCCGTTCTTCAGGCAGCCAGCCAAATTTTCTGCACGGCCATCGCCGCGGGAAAAGTCAATTTCGCAAACCATGCCCAGATGTTCTCCTATTCCATTAAAGCTGCTGTTCGTATGGCCAGCATGGTCAAGCACACCGTAGTCACCGATGAGGAGCTGCCTTGGCCCGAGTAGAACGCTGAATGAAGTCGCTGCAGAATTCGCGTTTCTAGTCATTCAGGAACGCGGTTTTGCCAGAACAAGATAGAGTGTCGCGGAGATTCCGGAGGCTCCGAAAATCATACACATCACCACAATCTGGTACTGCGTGGCGACAAGAGGAGAAATACCGGAAAGAATTTGCCCCGTCATCATTCCTGGTAAGGAAACCAGGCCGACAGCAAATAATGAATTGGTGACGGGAATCAGTGCGGCTTGCAACGCGGTATTTCTCGCATCGATGTAAGGCCTAGCATCCGCACACTCGGCCTCGAATCGTTCTGCTGCCACACTGACCGTGTTCATACAACTCGCGAAGATCATTCCCGCAAGTGGGATAAAATAGCGAGGAAGAAACCACGGTTGAATAGCGAGAACAACCTGAGTTACGAGCACAAGCGTGGGAATACCTCCCAGAAAAATCGCCCCTAACGCCTTCCAATACAGGTGCGGAGGCCTATTCTTTAGAGGACGCAAGGCGATCCAACTCGCTGCCACAAGCATGACCGTTATCACGGAAATGATAATTCCTGGATGATCGGCGCTAAAGATATATATCAACAGATACCCGATGAGCAGCAACTGAATCAGCATACGTACGACCGCATACAGAGCCGTCCCAGCATTCAAGGACCATCGAAACAGGATGCCCAGAACGAAAAGGGTTGGCAAAAAGGCCAGAATTAATCCTGATAGTGAAATAGATTGGACAGACGTATTCATACCCTTGTTGCCTCTCGTGGGGAAATGCGGAAACACTAAGACTCCATGCCTCAGAAAATGGTCGAACAGACTAGAGTAAGTCTGGTCATCCTGAGCCAACGGCGAAGGATCTGAGCCTAGACTGAAGATGTCACGGCTACCCGAGATCCTTCGTTTCGCTCAGGATCACATCGCCTCTCAGCAATGGGCCGGTGAATCTTCTTTCAAGCACCCTGCCAGCCACTCCAGCAGATCGTTCAAGAGGCTTCTCATGGCCTGCTGGGCAGCCAACACACCTCCATAGGCATCTTCGGTTAACGTCTCCTCTTCTCTGGAAAAATTTCGCGTGCCGATCACTTGCCGATCGTTCAGGCTGAACAGTTGCCCGCGCCACTCCAACCGCACATGACTGGGTTGTTGAAGAAATTCCTGTACCAACACCACCTGAGTCAGATCCAATCGATAATCTCCTCGAACCGACGTCGGCATGGGAATGACGGATCGCCATAGGCCGCTCTGCTCAAGTCGCCTGACCAACAAAGGCCTTAACATGCGCGCCGGGGCCTCCACCCATTGGCTGAGAGCAAAGTAATTGACTTCATGCGGAATCTGGATATACGCCATCTGTGATGATTCGAACCCCGGAGCCGGTTCTGGAACTCCAACCAACATGTTGGGGAGGATGGATGTATCAGCAGGAATACGAGACTCTTCTCTCGCATCTCCTCCCTCCATCTCTAAGACATAGCTACGAATGACGTCATGATTTCCTCGCACAATCCCGCACCCTGCCAACAATAGGAGAGCCAAGAGAACTGTGATAGGGGATAGAGAGAACTTCATGCTACTCTCCTGGACCTCTGGGCTGAGCCGTCCGTCCGAACACTAATGAATCGGGGTGCTGTTCAATTTGCTGAACGACCCGTTGCAACGTTGAGGTGAGGTCGCGTAGTTCGGCAATTAAGACTCCAGTTTCCCCCAACGTTTCTCCGGTAAATTGCTCAATATTCGAGCGACTGTCCTGAACCACGGCTTCCACGACATTCCCCGTTCGAGCCAAGTCTTCAGTGACCTGGTTAACGGCCATGGCACTTGTTTGAATACGATTCAGCAATGGAGGAATTTCTTCATTGATCGTTGCCGTCAAGATGGCAAGATTGTCCATCGACTCGGATGCCGTTTCAATCGCATGGTTAATTGAATCACCCTGTCCGGCCAATATCCGAGAAATGGTCGAAAGATCGGTAAGCGTCCTTTCGATATGCACCCGGTTTTCTTCACTCATCATGGCCATCGCATTCTCACTGAAGTCATTCAAATTCTTAAAAAGCTTGGAGAGACTATCCTCTGAAAGGAGTCGTGAGAGAGCCATATCTAAACGAAAAAACAGAGAAGTCCGGGATGGTATGACAGGGAATTCCTGGCCGGGCTCAACAACCAAGGCTGGCGCCTCTCGACTTCCTCCCTCCAAATTCAGCGTCGCCAAACCCGTTAACCCTTGGGTTTCAAGAGTGGCAACCGTATCCGTCTTAATAGGCGTGCCTTGAAGGATATCCAATGTGAGCCGAACCTCTTCGGTATTCTCAGGGTTTAAAGCAATATCTTTGACCCGCCCCACATCCACGCCGCGATATTTCACCGATGAATTCACGCTGAGGCCCGACACTGATTGGCGCATGTAGGAATAATACCGGTCATACACCCCTCGATAATCAGACTTGCCCAACCACACCACGAGGCCTAGAGTCACGATACTGAGGACAAGGACAAAGCTGCCTGCCAGAAGATAATTGACTTTAGGTTCCATGGTTATCCTTGGTATTGTTTTCGTGCCGCTCGTCCCCTTGGACCGTAAAAATATTCATGCACCAGAGGATTCTGCGATTGGGCCAATTCCTGCATCGTGCCGATCCCTAAAATTTTCCCCTCTCCAAGTACGGCCACCCGGTCGGCGATTCGCCACAGGGAATCCAGATCATGCGTGACCATAACCACCGTCAACTTCAATAAGGCTTTCAGTTGCAGGACTAACTCATCAAATCCAGCGGCAATGATTGGATCCAACCCTGCAGTCGGTTCATCTAAAAAAAGCAGTTCGGGATCCATGACAATGGCTCGAGCTAATGCAGCTCGTCGCCGCATTCCCCCACTCAGTTCTCTTGGGAATTTACTCGCACTCTCTATGGGAAGACCAACCGACGAAATTTTCAAAGCTACAATCTCTCGAATCAACGTTGGGTCAAGATTAGTATGTTCCTTTAACGGTACCGCCACATTGTCCTCCAACGTCAGCGAACTAAACAATGCCCCCTGTTGAAACATGACGCCGAATCGCCGATGGATATCTTGCGCACCCATCTGTCCCAATCCCATACTGTCCACTCCCATCAAACGAATCGTTCCCGAAGCTGGCACATGCAGACCAATCATCTCTCGCATGAGAGTCGACTTGCCGGATCCATTGCCGCCAGCAATGGCAAAGACTTCCCCTTGTTCAATGGTCAAACTGACATCATCATGAACCACAGCCGTTCCGAAACGAGTACACACATGACTCACCTCAATAATGGGACTCGCCGCCATCACAGTGGACATCGTCATATATCCCACCAACTCAGGACAATACTGCAAAACGCATCAAAGACAATCACCAAGAATATACTCTGCACCACACTCATGGTAGTCCGCCGGCCTACATCATCCACGCTCCCACGGATCTGAAACCCTTGATAACACCCCACCAACGCAATAATGATGGCAAAAAATGGTGCCTTGCCGATTCCAATAAAAAAATGCCGAATCGCAACGGCTTCCTCAAACCGAGAAACAAACTCCGTCACACTCACATTGAGTTGACTGGAGGCAATAATCGAACCACCCGCAACGCCTAATACATCGGCATAGACGGTCAACAGCGGCAACGCAATCACCAGGGCACAGATACGGGGTATGACGAGAAGTTGTATCGGTGAAAGTCCAAGCGTCCTGACCGCATCAAGCTCTTCTGTCACTTTCATCGCACCAATCTGTGCCGCGTATGCTGACCCCGATCGGCCGGCGATAAGAATCGCGACAATCAGTGGAGCAATTTCTCGAAGAAGCGAGATGCCTACAAGA
>JAOUQB010000341.1 GCA_029879555.1 Nitrospirota bacterium
GGGCCTTTTCCAATATTTTTTAGCTCCACATCATCATTGGTAAAGTCTCTCATCTTGAAATCTAAGGCAATGCGCTTGCTCTGAATTAGTTGATGTTGACGGCTGGCTTGAGTGTCCTCGGTCACTGTATATCCTAGACGTCACGCAATCTAAAATCGGAAAGTATTGCTCGGACATCTAATTTTTTCTTCTCGAGGCAAGATTTGTCGATGAGCCAGTGGGGCAAGTGTAAAATTTCGGTTCAGCAATTAAACCTGAGAAATTTCGTAGGAATCGTCGGGAGAAGATTGCTGAGTACAAGACTTGAGCGTTTTCTGCCCAAGATATCAGGCAATTTATAGCCAGTGTTTTTTCCCTATGAAGGTGGTTTCGTTAGTTTGACGGCAGTGGAGGAAAAAAGCAAAGGATTTCACCACGAGGTTGAGAAGCTGCTGTTGTGGTCTTGGTGAAGTGGCCAATCGTAGGGTTTTCAACGAATTTTCTTGCTTTTCAGATGTCATCTGGAGTGAACTCTATAGACCGCCTGTCTTCTTGATCATAGACAACTTTCAAAGTAACAGGTGTGTTTTGGATGTCGTCTTTGCAGTGGTCAATGAATTGTTGCAGATTTTGGAAGGAGTGTAAATTGAGATCCAGAACTATTGGTTCCAAATTTTCAATGAGAATCATCGATAGCCTCAACTTTCGTTGACATCGGTAGGCATCGTCACAGAAGACACAGTATTTCTTTGTTTGGCTGAGCTTTGCATCCATTGAATAACATAGGAGCTTACGGTCTTTGAAATACTTGCGAATGGGCTGGATTTTTTTGATGAGAACATGGAGGTAATTGGAACTGAGCTGGCCAACAGAGAAAGAAAGATCTTTGACCGAGACGAAAGTAGGTTTTTGTTGATCGAAGCAGTTCATAGTGTAAGGTTCCTCTTTGGCAGAATGCATTGGTCTGTGACCTCTTGGACGTGGTCTAGGAGAACGGCGGAACTTTCTTTGTTCGAGGCATAGGCCATGGCGGCAGCGGCAAGTTTATTGATGATACGTATGGTGCCGGCGCTAATATCATAGATTAGTTTGGCGGCAGATGGCTCGACGATTTGATGTTGAGCCCCGGCCTGTGCTAGGCAGTAACGGATATACTCATTGGTGGCGTTTTCATCGAGTTCTCCAATACTATGAAAGCAGGTGATGCGTTGTCGTAGCGATTCATTGATGGCGAGTCGTAGTTTATCGAAGAACTCTTTGGTGCCGATAAGGATACATGAAATTTTATTTGCCCGCTCGAAGTGATTATTAGCGAGTATGCGGATGATATCCATGCTTTTTGGCAAGGCATTCTGCATTTCATCGAAGACGATGATAGGATTTACAGGTTGTATGTCATCGATTCGCTGTTGGATGGCGGCGATGGTTTTGTTTTTTCCAAATGGCGGTACGATGTCGAATCGCATGCAAATGGCTCCTAACAACTCGTTGTCGGAGAGATGGCAGAATGGGATGTAGAGGATTTTGTGGGAAGGTTGGTGGCGCGACTCGACAAAGTATCGGACGAGTGCGGTTTTGCCGTTTCCGGGTCTGCCTGCGATTGCAGCGAAGCCTCGTGTTTGGAGGAAGGCTTCGAGTTTGTTGAGGCCTTGCTTGCGGTTGTCATCGAGATATGGCTTGGGTGGCGCGGTGATAAACGGGGTATGTGTCAAGCCGAATAAGTCGTGGCGGATTAGCGATGGTTCTTGGATGGAATACATGATGGTTCTCCTATTTATTTCTGTCTTGGCAGATTGTTGTTGGCACCGGGATCAAGGGGAAAACTGACCCCAATAAAGCCGTTGTCATCATAGACGTGCACCCGGGTCGGATCCTGTGAATTGTAACGCACTGTAATTTTCTGTCCGACCAAAGTGTAGTTGGTTTCATATCGGATTCGATTGAGGCTGAAGGTGCCGTCTTTTTTGACCTTCCGGGAGACCTCAAGCCAGAACAGGTCATCGGTATCCGCAGTTTCAGAGAGTATGCGGGGCTGCCTTGGACTTTTTAGCCATTTTTCCATGGGAGTGCATCCCAGGGAAGAGTGGCGTTTCGAGTTGTAGGCTTCAACCCAGGCAAAGAAGCGCTTATTCAGCTCGGCTAGGGAGCTTGCCTTTTCGAACTGTAAGGATTCGAGGAACTGTGTTCGGACGGTCAAAAACCAACGCTCAATCTTTCCTTTCGCTGCACTATCTCGTACGGCACAGTGGACTATTCGGGTGCCGATTTGTGCGCCAATGCGTTTTACCTGTTCGGAGAGGAAGACCTTACCGTTATCACAGTATATTTTGTCGGGACAGCCTCGTTTTCTGATGGCTTTATCAAGGACATTGAGGTAATCCATGAGCCCTTCTGTGTGGAAGAATTCGGCATGACAGATGAGTCGCGAGTAGTCATCGATAATGGCAATTAAATAGCTCTGTTTCTTGGCCATGCGCAGATTTTCTTGGCGTACAGGTAGAAAGGGTCCGTACATAATATCTGTTTGGTAAAGATAGCCGGCGTATGGGGCCTCAAAAGCCTTCCGTTCTTTCTTGGTATCGGTCGCGTATGCCGGGCGGATCTCACGGATGTATCGGTATAGGGTGGCCTCGGATGGTTCATTGTTCTGTCGTAGTCCCAAGGTCTCCAGCCGATTAATCAGGTTGCAGCCTTTTAGTTTCGGCATTTCTTTGAGGATATCTTGGATGGCCTGACAGATAGGCTGTGTAAGTGCCCGATGGGTGCCTTTGTCCCGCCGCGGCGGGTGGATAAGCGCATCAATGCCGTATTTGCGGTAATCGTAGTACCAATCTTCGATGGTTGCGGCACTGAACTGTCGCAATGTTCCGTTGGGCAATGTCCAGATGCGTTCGGCAAGATCTCCGAAACGCGTCAACAGAGGGCGTGGATCCTCACTTAACAGCGGGCTGATAATGGTAAAACGGAACAGCCCCATCTTTTTTTCTTCTTCCTGACTCATTTTCAGTTCTCCTTTTGTTGTTTTTTAACGTTGGGATTACTGGAGCACTGAAAACCTCGGGTAGAAGTTGCGAATTTTCGGGGAGCCCCATGGGGCTTCGGATCCCGGAGAGAAGATGAATGCTATGCTGATGAAAAAGTAAGAGGGCGGAAGATGCCCAGAGGAGGAAGATAGGTGCACAAAGCCGGCTGAAGACTCATGAGCCATTTGTCTGAAGAGAAGAGACTTGAAAGTCTCTGATAGACCTGCTTGAACAAACCTGAAAATGGCTTGATTTTCAAACGTCTCGCTCCCTCGGTGGCCAAGACACCACTGTGACAGGAAAACTCTTTGACCCAGCGATAGATGCAGCTAGCATGCACCCCCAACCTTTGACATTCTAGATCATATGCTGAACATCCATGCTTCAACACGTTATCCAAGGCGGCCTGAATATCTGAAGCCAGGTGATGCTTGTACGGTACGCATGTTGAGGGAACCATAGAGACATGCTTGTGACAGGCAGTGCACTTGAATTGAGATATCCATTGCCGGGCGATTATGCGCCAGTATTTTCCATGACCATGAAATTTTCGGTTCTTGCAAGCACATTCCTCGGGGTGGGCTTGTTCGGGATACTCGGCGGGGTATGATATGAGCATATCTTCTCCTGTTGGGGGTTGGCGGTGATTGGTGTCGAAACCTCACCAATATAGCCCAACAGGAGATTTGATTATCATAGAGGAGAGTATTGAATCAAGGATAATAAAGAAAAATCACCGCTCAGTGATTAAGCCTGAAAAATCATGTGAGAACCGCTGGGCATAAATTTTCAGGGGACACTACTCAAGGAACAGTT
>JAOUQB010000342.1 GCA_029879555.1 Nitrospirota bacterium
TTCAAAGGCCACTTTCATCGCCGCAACGATTTCCTCTTCTTCGACCACGAAGATGTCTTCCACATGATCTCGCACAATGCCAAAGGTTAATTCGCCTAAACTTGTGCGTAACCCTTCGGCGATGGTATCAGCGGGATCGGGCTGTACGACATACCCATGTTGCAATGACTGGCGCACATCCAACGCTCTTGCCGGTTCACAGCCATAGGCCTTCATGGCAGGGTTCACCCCATGGGCCGCGAGACAGGCTCCCGCAAGCAACCCACCCCCGCCTACCGGAGCCACAATCGCATCAAGCGCCGATTCGGCTTGCAATAATTCCCATGTGGCGGTACCTTGCCCGGCAATCACATCGGCATCGTTAAAGGGATGAATAAACAGGCCACGTTTCCGCCACACCAGGTCTTGCGCGAATTCCTGCGCCTCCTGTCGTGTGGGCTGTACAGTCACGGTGGCCCCTAATTCTTCTACCCGCCTTCGCTTCAATACATTCACTGGCTCCGGCATAACAATATGCGCGGAATAGCCGAGGAGCTGGCTAGCCAGCGCCAGGCCTTGGGCATGATTTCCGGAAGATACCGTGACCACTTGATGAAATGGCGCCGTCGTTTCTTTTCGCACCAACGCATGGTACGCCCCGCGAAACTTAAAAGCCCCGGTTCGTTGCAAATTTTCGCATTTAAGGAAGACGGTGCCTCCGCATTGGTCATCCAAAAACGATGAGCGGAGGACCGGTGTCACATACACCACGCCATCTAAAATCTTGGCGGCCTGCTGCACATGGGAAAACGTGGGGAGGGAAGCGGTCATAATCAAAGATCGGGTTCAATTGGCAAAGCAGCGGATTATCAGCACGTGGGACCCGTCAATTACGATCCGGAGGATTCGGGAGGGCGCTTCAGTTCTTCCAATGTAACATGCTTGGGCAGGAGAACGGGGAAGACAATGCCAATGGGGTCACCACGATGAATCGTGATGGGCTCTTCAGAGGGAATTTCTAATTGCAGAAGGAAGTTCGTCACAAAGGCATCGTAATCAGGAAGAAAGTCATAAAGATTTGGGGTCGTTTTATATTCCTGCGTTTTCACGCCTTCCCAAATGGAAAAGGGACGTTGGGGCAGATGATAAAAATGATTGGGCACATCCTTCATCATCATGCCCAATTGCTTGGGATAATAAAACCGAATACCGCAACACAATTTGGGGTAGCCACTATTGAGAATGGTATCCACATACATGCCGGAAAATGATTTATAGCCCAGCAGGCGCTCTTCAGGCAGAATCGGCGGCGATTGCCATTCAAATCCACTTCCCTTCCGACGCATACGGCAATCAGCCGGAGAGCGAATAAGCCAACCATACTGCCCCACAAATCGCACCGGGCCACAATCATCGGGAATAACTTTGTACCCACTACCGGCTAGATTCCGCTGGTCTTCAAGTGACATCCCCGTCATCATAGGGCGGTGAGGCTGGAAATCCAGCTTGAGCCGTTCGGGAGCAAACGCCGTAGAGTATTCCCGCTCCCAATACATCACCCACTTCTGATTAGTACTGCCTGGCAACTCTTCCATAACTGTCATCCCGTGGCAAAAAAAATCTTGGCATTACAGGTTTGTCATTCCTGCTTGCCTTTAGCAGGAATCTCTATTGTCCCAAAGAGGAGAGATGCCTGCCCCCTGCCTACTACTTGCAGGGGCAGGCATGACGACAGAAGTATCCTTTACCGTGGCTGCCCCCGCTTCATCATCCACGCGACTTCCGCCACTCGCTTGCCCAAGGCCCTCGCATCGGCCTTCTCTGCTTCATCAATACCGGGACTGTCACCTTCAGTCGTCGCCGAAGCTCCGAAGGCGCCGCCGTCACTCACCACGATCATCTGATTGCCCAACATGGCCGCGAGAATAGTCAACATCGTCAGTTCTTTTCCACTGGAGACTTGCCCTCCTGTCGCAAAGGCTGCCCCCACTTTATTTCGCATTTTCAATTCCGGGAACACTCCAAATTCAAATTGCCACCGATCAAAAAAAGTCTTCACCTCGCCGGACATATTCGACCAATACACGGGTGAGCCGACCACCAACGCATCACTGCCAAATAACAGATCCGCGGTCACCTCCCCCACCGCATACAACAATACGCGAGTGCCGGGAATGGCCTCAGCACCAACCGCCACGTTCTGAGCCATTATCTGAGTATTGCCGGACAGGGAATGGTAGGCCACAAGGACCTGAATGGTGTCAGGCGGGGACTGAACCTGTGCCGCAACCTGGGAACACCCGACACACAGAACAAGTACCCCCAGAAGCAGCCCTACAGCAGGTTGAACAATCATCGGAATTTGAGAAATTCCAGAGAGAAGAAAAAGCCTACTGACTGAGGGCCCAAGATTGGAACGACTGAAAAATGACAAATAAAACGGTTACTGACGCCCAATTTCCTCATCAATTTGCTCTTCCACTGACACATGCGTTAATGCGCCGCGATAATCACAGACATGACACCGCACTCGAAATTCCTCTAACCACTTTTCTTGCACAAAATGCTTGCAACATTTAGGGCACGCAAACACTCCCTTCACATAATGCACTTGCTTCTTATACTTCATCGCCAACCCCCTCTAAAAATGGAATGAATACTAAGGGTTAGCCTGCCACAGCCGTTTTCCAAAACGCAACTTTAGCTCCATCATCCATATGAATTGCTTATCATCTGGAACTTGATATCTAGGAATTTCGGTGTTTGCGGGGGAAATACGTGTCGTGGACTTTTTTCAGGCGGGTGTGCTCGACATGCGTGTAGATTTGGGTGGTGGCGATACTGGCGTGGCCGAGCATGGTTTGTACGGATCGCAGATCCGCGCCGTGATCCAAGAGGTGAGTGGCGAAAGAATGGCGAAGCATATGAGGGGATATCGGCTTGATGATGCCCGCTCGAACGGCACGGCCCTTTAAAATATTCCAAAAGCATTGTCGACTCATGGCCCGACCCAACCTGGTGAGAAACAACGCGGAAGACGTTCGTTTTTTGACAAAAGCCGGGCGAGCAGATTGGAGATATTCCGAGACTAATTCGCGTGCCTTATCGCCGATGGGCACAATTCGCTGTTTGTCGCGCTTGCCCGTGGCCTGCAGAAACCCCACGTCTAGGTTGAGATGCCCAACCTCCAAATTCACCAGCTCCGAGACACGAAGCCCCGTGGCATATAACAGTTCCACCATGGCGGCATCCCGGCGATCTTCGCGATGATCCCTAGGCGGCAGATTGAGGAGCCGCGTCACTTCGGTTTCAGACAGGAGTTTGGGGAGTTGCATCCATTGCTTGGGCGTCCCTTTTAATATCCCTTCGAACCCGCTTTGGCCTTGACTAATCGCTGCATGTTTATACAACCCCCTGACTGCGGCAAGACATCTCGCAATCGATGAGGACGACAACCCTGAGGATTTCAGACTCCCGAGAAATTGCACCCATAAGGGTTTCGTGAGAGCCTGAAGATCGGTAAGCTTTTCTTGCTCAAAAAAATCCCTCAATTTCCGCAAATCCCGCCGATAGGCCGCCAGGGTATTGGCCGCACAACCACTTTCCACTTGCAACATCGTGAGATATTCGTCCAAGGCCTCTTGCATCGATTTGTTCATCCACCAACGTTCTCAGAATTTTATCAAGATGGCTGCCCTTTCCCATCTTTTTTGATTTTGACAGAAATTGTGGGGTTCTCCTATTTAGGTAAGCGCACTTCCTGATATAATAATCTGAATTCCCAGTATAATCACCTCAATCCTGCATCAA
>JAOUQB010000343.1 GCA_029879555.1 Nitrospirota bacterium
TTGCTCACCGCTGCAGTTGGCGTCTCCGAACAATTTCTTGAAGCAGGACGTTTAGTGGTCTCGATTCAAGGTCGGAATGAACAAAAGGTTGAATACCGGGCCAGTACAACTAGTAAGCACTATGAATATCCGATGATCGTTCTGATCAACCACGGATCAGCCAGCGCCTCAGAAATCGTGGCAGCCGCCATGCAGGACTGGGGAAAAGCCGTCGTCATTGGCACGACCAGCTTTGGCAAAGGGTCCGTTCAAACCATCCTCCCACTCTCCGACGGCTCAGGCCTGCGCTTAACGACGGCCAAATATTACACGCCAAAAGGCAAATCTATTCATACCATTGGCGTTCAGCCAGACATCGTCATCGACCCCAAGGCTATTCAGGTCGCGAAGCAGGAAGCAGCGGGAGGGAATAAAGGCGAGAAGAGTTCGGCGAGCTCTGCCACCGCCAAGCCACCTAAAACCGAGACAAAGGCAGCCACGGCTCCAGAAGACCCCAATGCACCCCAACCGGTTCCACCGGAGGATGTCCAATTACTGAAAGCAGTGGAAATGCTGAAATCCTGGAAGGTCTTCAAACAACTTCGGCCGGCGGCGTAAACAGTCAGGAGTGAAAAGTAAGAAGTCAGGAGTACAAGAGAAGAATAAGCTGACTTCTCTTCCGCTTACCTTTTTATTTTTCCCGTTTGACGTTTCATAACTTCTAGAGCTTGAGCACGATGGCGGTGTTGGTTTTCGTAATGCCATCCACTCCACGAATACTGGCCATAACCGTGTCATGGAGTTCTTCTAAGGTTTCCGCTTCGACCTGAGCAATCAAATCGTGAGGCCCGGTCACAGGAAAAACCGCTTGCACCCCCTGAATCCTGGCCAGGGTCTTATAGGCACTTTTGGTATGATTGCCTGTCGTATCAATTAACACGAATGCCGAAATAGCCATGAGATCTTGATCCCTTCCGATAATTTGTTGGGTGGTTCTTGCTTAAATTCCATTCTTCATTCTTTTCGGGCTCCTCGAAGCCATGGTGAAGTGCATAATGGCCCCTCCTTCTATTCGGCCATTATTCCTACTGGCAAACCGATCGCCGAGTCCGGATCGCCTCAAGAATTTCCTCACTACGCCCTCCTAACCCAGGGAGGGTTTGGAGAAGGTGCGATTGCGCTAACGCTTCTAAATCCTCCCAGGTCGTCATGCCCAATCGAAAAAACAAATCGTGCACAATTGGCTCTGAAAAACCCGGGAGAGTGACCCACTCTCGAACGGTATCGGGCAAAGGAGTTTTGAGTTCATCATAAACTCGAATCCGACCCGTGGAAAGAAACTCTTGGATTTTTATTTCCAATTCCTTACCAATTCCAGGGATCGTCCGCAATTCTCCACGTTCAGCATACGCATGAACCTCTTCGGGGAGATTTCGAATCGAATCAGCTGCCCGTTGATAGGCTTTCACCTTATAAGGATTTTCAGCTTTGGAGGCCAATAACCCCGCCATGGACGCAAACAAGGCCGCCAAATCTTGGTTGACATTACTCATAAATAATTCAAGGAGAACCACTTCAACTACCAGGGACCAAGCCGATGCCGAATAAACTCCATTTACTCTTTATTTATTGTATGCCATCTCCTCGCGCCAATACCAGTGAACCGTTAATAAGTCTTTAGCCCTATATCCACAGGCGATTCGCATTCACTCATCAACCATTTCATTGACAAGAATTTCACAGGTCCCGTAGGATGATTTCCCACAAGATCTTACGTTTCAATATGGATTCTGCCACCCTGCATCATGAAAATCATCGTCAATGGAGAAGAGCACACATATCACGCACCTCTCACTGTCACGACTCTTCTTCAAGCGTTGAATCTTCGAACCGAACAGGTGGCCGTGGAAGTGAATCTCAAAATCCTTGACCGCTCCAACTTTCCGACCTGGATTTTGCAAGAAGGTGATACGGTAGAAATATTAAGTTTTATCGGCGGTGGCTCGCCACAACCAAGACCCTCACGAGGCAGTACACGAAATGAGTAATTATTCTTCAAAAGACCCGTTAATCATCGCAGGGCGTGAATTTCGTTCCCGCCTCTGGGTTGGGACGGGAAAATACAAAAATTTTGAAGAAACACGACTGGCCATTGAAGCATCGGGAGCCGACGTCGTCACCGTAGCCGTCCGCCGAGTCAATATTACCGACAAGAACTCAGAAAATTTGCTCGACTACATTGACCCGAAAAAATACACCATTCTTCCCAATACGGCTGGATGCTATACCGTGGAGGACGCGGTCCGCTATTCCCGACTCGCCCGCGCCGCCGGTGTTTCAGATTTGGTGAAACTGGAAGTCATCGGTGATGAACGCACGTTGTTTCCCGATACAGCTGGCCTCATTGAAGCCGCAAAGATTTTAATTGCGGAGGGATTCATCGTCCTGCCTTACACGAACGATGACCCCATTGTGGCACAAAAGTTAATGGATATCGGTTGTCCCGCCGTCATGCCTCTCGCGGCTCCCATAGGTTCAGGACTCGGCATCCGCAATCCATACAATCTTAAAATTATTATGGAAACCGTGAAGGTCCCCATCATTGTCGATGCAGGGGTGGGAACCGCCTCCGATGCAGCCTTAGCTATGGAATATGGTGCCGACGCCGTTCTCATGAATACCGCCATCGCCGGTGCCAAAGATCCAATCATGATGGCCACGGCCATGCGATATGCCGTTGATGCGGGACGATTAGCGTTTAAAGCCGGCAGAATTCCTCGTAAACTTTATGCCACGGCCAGCAGCCCGATCGAAGGCATGCTCTAAATCAAGGAATGCCCGCCACCCCGCTTCCTCGCCTGTACCTTCTCACTGATCGGCACAACACCTCTCAGCGGCCATTAGCCTCAGTCATCAGTCAGACTGTTGATGCTGGAGTCCGTATGGTCCAAATTCGCGAAAAGGATTTGGAGACTCGCCCGTTAATTGATCTCGTGCAAGAACTCATGCCCCTCATCAAACGAGACGAAGGGAAAGTCTTCATCAATGATCGAATCGATCTCGTGATAGCCCTTGATGCTGATGGCGTGCATCTGCGTTCCGACAGCCTGCCTCTTCCTCTCGCCCGTCGACTGATAGGAAACAAAAAATTGATCGGGATCTCAACTCACTCAGTGGAAGAGGCACGAAAGGCAGAACGTGAGGGTGCGGATTTTATTGTGCTGGGTCCGATTTTTGAGACACCATCTAAACGCCGCTACGGACAGCCATTAGGGCTGCACACACTTGAAGCCGCTTGCCGAGGGAGTCGCGTTCCTATTTTTGCGATTGGTGGCCTTCAACCTGCGCACGTGCCAGCCGTTCTCGCCTCTGGGGCTTATGGGGTTGCCGTCATCTCCGCCATTCTTCAGGCGCCCCGCATTCATGACCGGACCCATGAATTTCTTTCACAGCTTCCCTAATATGTCAACGGGACACGCACACATCGCCCGACGGCGTTTGGTTGACCCTATTTTTTTTTGAGTGGTAGAATTCAATTAGTTAGTATTTTTCTGATTTTCGGTTCCCATTTCTCAGTTCTCTCAACAGGGGATCGTCCCTTAAAGGGGTTATTGTCTTGATTGTGGGAGGAATTGTACAAACGGTTTGAGACATATATGGGAATAAGAAAAGCCGACGATCCGACCCGCGAAATTCAACATTTGCGGTCTCAGCTGGAGTCTTTAGAGCTTGAAAGACAACAGCATCATGAATCTCGCCACCAGCTTGACCAAACACAACAGAAAAACGAACGGTTGG
>JAOUQB010000344.1 GCA_029879555.1 Nitrospirota bacterium
ATGCGGCACATACGCGGCGGTATACAGACTCTCAACATGCGCATCTTGGAGATATTCTTCATCCACTTGCACGGCCCGTTGATTGGCCACCAAGGCATCACGATACCAGCCGATCCGGATATAAATATGAGCCGGCATATGGACGAGGTGGCCCGACCCGGAAACTAAGGCTGGCAATCGTGCAGCACTCGACAACGCCTTTTCGGGGTGCGGGGACGCTTCAAGAGCATGAATATACAGATGATGCCCTAACGGGAGATTCGGGTTGAGATCCAGCACGCGTTCCAATGTTGACACAATTTCCGGCGTCCACGGTTGAGCGCTTCCATCTTTCTTCCAAAAATTCCATGGATGCAGATCCATCAACGATTCCGCGAACAAGGCCCCAATCACCGCATCCTCAGGAAATTGCACCACCACCTGGCGCATGGCGTCGGCATAGGTCACATCCAAAATGGATCGATCGGCGAGAACCGCTTTGGCATACCGTTTGGCCACGGCCTGAATTAAGGCCCGCTCCTTTCCAGTGGCCTGCTCTCGCAACGCCATGGCCTGTTGAGCTGCCGCATGCGCTTGCGGAACGACTGCATCCGCCATCGGCGCATTAATATTGGGGCCTAACACCAACGCCTCACCCCAAAAACACATGGCACAGGTGGGATCAAGTTTTTGTGCATACTGAAACGACCGAGCGGCCTCCGCATGATTAAACCCATACATCAAAATCATCCCTTGGTCGAAATAGCGCTGGGCCATCGGAACAGGGGTGGAGATCCGAAAATGATGTCGCCCCAAATTTCCTTGAAGACGGACCACGTCATCATTCGCAAACACCATCGGCGGTACTCCCAATCCACCCATCACCCCAATAGCGAAAACCCACGTCAGTAAGAAAACTCGCCTACACTTCATATACGTCCTCCCATGGACAAGCCCCATGTCAACAAACCATTTGCCTGAGATTTTTTACCATGCCTGCATTGTCTTATCGAAATCTACGTCTTTTGGCAAGTCACGTGCACCAAGAACCTTGTAGTCCTGGCGTCTCGTCTGGACCGGTCTCTCCACAATCGGTATCCTTATGATCCATTATTGCCATTCTTGAGGAACATTTCCCTTTTACTTGGAGGAATCCACATGTTTGGGACGGACATCAGCATGGATTTAGTCATTCAGTATGGGCTGCAAGCGGCAAGCGGATTGCTCATTTTGGGGATTGGAGCTTTTCTGGCCAAAGCGGCGGGACGCTATACACACAAGACATTGGAGAAATTCGAAATGGAACCTCCGGTGCAACTCCTCCTGGTTCGCATCGTGAAAGGCATCATTTTCCTCTTTACGCTCTTGGTCATGTTGCAACAATTTGGCATTCAAATATTCCCGTTGATTGCCGGCCTGGGTGTCGTCGGGGTCGGAATCGGTCTGGCGCTGCAAGGGGTATTTCTCAATCTCTTTGCCGGTCTCAGCATCATTATGACCAAACCCTTTCGCGTGGGCGAATTTATCGACATTTTGGGAGAACATGGCGAAGTCCAATCCATCGACATCTTCACGACCAAGCTCCGGCACATCGACCAATCCATCGTGGTCATACCCAATCGAAAAATTATCGGCGAAATTTTGCATAATTACGGAAAAATTCGCCAACTCAATCTCACGGTGGGCGTCGCCTATGCCACCAATCTTTCCCAAGCCCTCGCGACGGTGACAGGAGTCGTGAACGCCAATCCTCGTGTGGTGCAAGATCCAGCCCCTGTGATCGGCGTCGGACAACTGGGGGATTCCTCAATTAACATTGCCGTGAAACCCTGGGTGGCCGTATCAGATTATGTGCCCGCCCAAGCAGAACTCTATCAAGCCATTGTCGAAGCATTTGGAACCGATCGCATTCAGATTCCATTCCCGCAGCGGGAAATTCGAATGCTCAATGCCAGCTAACACCTGGTATCATGCAGAAAACCCACTTGAGAAGAGAAATAATCACGCCATGACCAGTCATTTCATGATGATACGAAATTCCGTTCACCATCTATCCATGCAGAACGGCTCCTTCCTCCTTTCCATCATGATCGTTCTAACAGGACTCCCGTCTTTCGCGTTGGCACAAGAGGAAGCCCCGCGCACATTTGCAAAGGATCTCGTAGAAGCCGCCATTGAAAGAACACACCACGACGTCCAATACGATGGAAGCTATCGCGTGATTCCCTATCCCATGGGAGATGTGTCCGATGACGTGGGTGTATGCACCGACGTCGTGATTCGTGCCTATCGGACACTCGGCATTGACTTGCAACAGTTGGTCCACGAAGACATGCTGGGCCATTTTCCCGCCTATCCGAAGCACTGGGGACTTCACAAACCCGATGCCAACATAGATCATCGTCGAGTCCCTAATTTGCAAACGTTCCTGACACGCCATGGAACCGTTCTCCCTGTTACCTCCATGGGAGCGGACTACAAAGCAGGCGACCTCGTGACTTGGACGGTGAGCCACCACCTTCCCCACATCGGCATTGTCACAGATCACCTGGTATCTGGAACGGATCGGGCCATGATGGTGCATAACATCGGAGGAGGCCCAACACTTGACGATATGTTGTTCGCATTCCCGATCACCGGTCATTTTCGATACGAACACAAGAGAGGCACGACCCCGACACGACCCAACCAGTAAAGGATCTCACGCATGACCTATCTCTATTTGTTTATAGCCATTCTGGCCGAAGTCCTCGCGACCAGTGCGCTGAAAAGCGCCGAGGGATTTACCAAACTGGGTCCAAGCATCTTGGTCGTCGTCGGATATGGCGCTGCCTTCTACCTCTTAAGCTTGGTGTTGCGCCACATGACCGTAGGAATCGCCTATGCCATTTGGTCGGGAGTGGGAATCGTCCTTGTCGCGCTGGTCGGGTTTGTCGTCTTTCGAGAAATGCCGGATACACCCGCCATCATCGGGATGGGAATGATTATCGCCGGCGTCGCCATCATTCATACATTTTCCAACACCATCCGCTTGTGACCACTTCGGCCAAGTCCGCCTGGTAGGGACCAAACGAGAAACACAACACACGACTTCGGGCTAACATGGCAGACGCGGTGAAGACTGAATATCATCTCCCCGTTACCATAAAAGTAGCAGGAAAATTTTCTAGCGGTGTTCCAAGCGTTGGTCGCAAAAACGCGTCCGCGCTCTGGGTCCTGACAAGCGGCTAAAAAGTACCGAGGACCCATAGCTACATCATGAAACAAACCGAGGAGCCTGGCGAAATTGCACTTATGATATGAATCCGCGCCACCCCTACCAGGGGTTGTATTTTTCCTGCATGCACAGCAACCCAATCAAGCAAACCACCCTTCAGACCGAACACAGTTATATGCCCTCTCATTCCCACATTCTTTTCGGGCTCGGCATCGGCGTATTGCTCGCCGTGTTGGGGATCGGCGCCTACGAATACGGGTGGAGTGAGGAAGGCCTGTTGTGCTCCGGCGACCAATGTTTAGTGCCCTGGCCACCGGCGATACAATTGAAAGCGTCTGGCACCGCCTGGCCCCCAGAGGTCGGCCAACCCTACCCCGATGCCACGTTCATCGATCAAGACGGCAACCCGGTCAAGCTGTCTTCCTTTAAAGGATCGGTTCTGCTGATTGAACCCATCGGCATGACTTGCGCGGCTTGTCAGGCATTTTCAGGCGCCCATCAGTATGGCCCACTCGGGGGCGTCACCCCTCAAAAGGGACTGCCGTCTATTGAAACACTCTTCCCCAATACACCAAC
>JAOUQB010000345.1 GCA_029879555.1 Nitrospirota bacterium
TATCGCTTGGGGGAAGCCGCCGCCGCCGAAGAAATACCAATTCCAAAATCCCCCTGCTTGCGCATTCGTAATCGTCACCAAACTCAATGAGCTTGAAAGGAGCAAAATTCCGACAATCGAGAGCCCTACATTTAATTCGTAACTGATCAATTGGGCAGCAGACCGCAGTCCACCAAGTAAAGAATATTTACTATTCGAGGACCACCCACCAAGGATGATGCCGTATGCCCCAATGGAAGCAAACGCGAGAATATACAAGACCCCAATATTAATATCAGTGATCACAAATGGCTTGAAATTGACGCCGTTCACATCAACCGTCCAATCCGGACCAAATGGAATTACCGCAAAACCAATGAGAGCCGGAACTAACGACAAGATCGGCGCCATGCTGAACATAAACTTATTGGCTCCGGCTGGAATAATGTCTTCTTTAAAAAAGAGTTTTAACCCGTCCGCCACTGGTTGCAGGATGCCATACGGCCCCACCTCCATGGGTCCCATTCGGTCCTGCATCCACCCTAAGACTTTGCGTTCAAGCAAAGTGAGTAAGGCGACGGTCGTGAGCACGGCCACCATCACGGCAACAATTTGAGATAATGTCAGCCCTAAACGGATCAGTACCGTTTCCATAACGGATTCACTCCTCCACTCAATTAATCAAACCTCAAGCAGGGAACGACCTCATGCCCCCACAGTTTTTTCCAAACGAACACGAGCCACCTTACAATAGGGCACCTGCGTTTCAGGGTCCACGTGATACGGCAGTAACCGCCTGATTTCCTCATCAAAATGTTCAGGAAACACCGCGACGCCTTGTGGAATACGCTCACGAAGTCCGACCGGCACCATCACTTCCCCTAAACCATTACTCACCTTCACCGTATCTCCATCATTGATCCCACGTCGAGCTGCCTCTTCGGGGTGCATGTAAAGTTTTCCTGTTGCTTCGACTTGCAGCAATCCTTTGGCTTTTCGCGAAAATTTTCCTGAATGAAACAGGGACTGAGAGACCTGTAAGATGATGTCACCAGCAGTGTCCGTGACCTGTTCTGGCAACTGGTACCGCACACCGATATCACGCTGATAATCAGTCGTGACATAATGTGCGATCGCCGAGGAACCCGGTTGCGCCGGTAAGGGCGCAGGGCCCAACGTGCGTGTACCAGGCAGAAGATCACGGATTTCTTTGCCAATTTCTTTGACGTCCCCATATTCCATCGGATCATTCATCATCACCGAAATCGCAGAAAAGATTTCCCAATCGGGGCGGCTTTCACCAACCAAATCAATGGCTTTTCGCACAGACTGGATATGCCCTTCCGTATTGGTAAAGGTTCCGTCTTTTTCCGCATACGAACAGGCTGGCAGAACCACATGAGCCTGCTTGGCGGTTTCGGTGAGGAACAGTTCTTGGCACACCAGGAACTCAAGCTTCTCGAACGCGGAATGAATTCCCGATGACGGTGGCAAGGAACCTAGGGGATTTTCACCCACCACAAACATCGCTTTCAATGTGCCTTGCTGGGCATCTTCAAGCATTTGAGGCAATGAAGAGCCAGGCGTTTCAGGAATGGGTCGGCCCCAGGCTTGGGATACTCGTTCCCGTGCTTCCGGATCACCCAGAGAAGCTCCACCAGGCAAGACGGCTCCCGTTCCCCCCATTTCAAATGCCCCTTGATCATTATTTTCTTCGGCTAAAGGAGCCAGACCACATCCAGGCTTCGTTAATTTGCCCGTCACCAATAAGAGATCCAAAAGATTCATGGTCATCCCAAATCCACCTGACGCCCTTAACACACCTGGACCGACAAGAATCACCACCTTTTTCCCCTGATCAAATACCTGCGCCACTTGCGTAAACATATCCGAGGTTAGGCCCGTTTGGGCTTGAATAGCCTCCCACGAAATGGCTTGAAGACGAGCTGAAATGTCATTGAAGTAACCTGAAACACGGGATTGGAGCTCCACATCAAGAACAGGCTGGTCCATCACGGCTTTCAATAGACCCAAAATCGCTGTAGCGTAGCCCGTTGGCTTCACACCTAAATGATGTTGGGCCAGATTCGCGATATTGCTGATGCTTCCGATGGCTGGCTCCAATGCTTCAATTGTGATCAGCTTGGCATCTCGACGTTTGACGGCTTCTTTGACCTTTAGGCCTGCAATCGGATTCGTCTCCGTAATATTGGTTCCCACCAGCAAGAGCGTATCGGCCGAAACAATATCATCGAAACTCACCGCCCAACGATGTGTGCCTTGTACTCGTTGCATGGCATGTACGGCATTCAAATGTCCATACCGCACACTGCTATCAATCCGGTTGGTCCCCACCACTCCACGCATAAACTTCTGAAACACATAGATATCTTCATTCGTACAGCGTCCAGAAATTAATCCGCCAATCGCATCGGCCCCATGCTTCGCTTTGATGTCCAGCAAGCGCTGCCCCACCAACTCGAGCGCTTCTTCCCATTGCACGGCCTGGAATTCGTCACCTTTACGGATCAGCGGCAAGGTTAGTCGATCGGAATGCTCGCTCACATGGTAGCCAAAATATCCTCGCGCACACAGATCGCCATTATTCCGCCCAGAACCTTGGGTGGAATTGATTTCAATCAGCGCATTGTCTTTGGTTTGGAATGTGATTTGGCATCCATCGCCACAATACCCACAGACTGAATCAGTTCGCTTCAGCATCCACGGACGAAATTCATACATCGAGAGCCGGCTGGTAATAGCTCCGACGGGACAAATTTGGATACACCCTCCGCAAAACTCACAATCCAACTCATGCGCGCCAAACCCCTTGATTTCGGTCAACGTTCCACGTCCGACAGGCGCCAGAGCTTTCACATCCATGACCTGATCGCAGTAACGCACACATCGCAAACATTGCACACAGCGATTCATCTGCGTCTCAATCAGTGGGCTAAAGTATTCTTTTGGAAAGACTCGCTTCAGTTCTTTGAAACGACTGGTTGTGGCCGTATATTCATGCGAGAAGTCTTGCAGATCACAACGCCCCCCTTGATCACACACCGGACAGTCCAAGGGATGATTCGCCAGAATGAAATCTAACACCGACTTGCGGGCCTCCGCCGCTTGTGTCGACGTGGAGGATTTCACCACCATGCCTTCGGCCACGGGCGTACTACAGGACGTCTGCAATCGAGGCATTTTTTCAATCTCAACCAAACACATCCGACAGTTTGCATCAGGCGCGAGCTTCGGATGATAACAAAAATGTGGCACCATCACCCCGACCTGACGAGCCGCTTCAATGACCAGCGTGCCTTTGGGCACGGAGGTCGACTTCCCATCGATGGTGACGGTCACCAGATCTTTTGTCGTCGTTGGTGGTGCTGCCATTGTTGTATGACTCAGCGCGAGAGAACAGGAATTTCTTTATGTCGAGGCCTCGTCGCTTCGGCCTCCCGAATCAAGGCTTCATACTCATGTCGAAAGTATTTCAACGAACTTTGAATGGGGCCCACTTCAGCTTCTCCAAACGCACACACGGTTCGACCGGCAATGTTCCTACACAAATCATCCAGTAAATCGAGATCGCCTTCCCGTCCCTGTTTATTCCAGATTCGTTGAAGCGTCTGCGCCAACCACGAACTCCCTTCACGACAGGGCGTACATTTCCCGCACGATTCGTGATAGAAAAACTCCATCAACCGGAGGGCCGCCCACACCATGCTGGTGCCTTCTTCCATTACAGTGACCCCACCAGACCCGAGCATGGAACCAGCCATCGCCAC
>JAOUQB010000346.1 GCA_029879555.1 Nitrospirota bacterium
ATCCGTCTTGGTATGTTTTTCAAATTTTGCGGCATTAGGATCAGGATCCACCAGATTCCGGCCACGCATAACCTTCACCGTAAACGCCTCTTCCGTATACGAGGTCACAGGGGCTAATAACACCCGGTCGCCAGAGGCCGCATGTTGTTGACCATCATCCACACTTAAATAGGCTTGCCCACAAATCCGTGCAGTACCCTCACCGGCATACGGCGCATATTCCTCATGAATAAATTCCGCTTTCCGATCATACGTCTTCGCACAACTCATTAGGAACAACGCCATGAGCAACACAGCAATCCATCGTGTCATCGTCGTCTCCTCCCTAAGCACCCAAAAATCGTGACAGCACCAAATACACCCAAGATGCACCGAAAATGAACGTGATTTCCTTTTCGCCAATCTGTTTATACAACACACGATATCCTACAATTGGCACAATGGCTAGAACCAAAGCCGAAAAAAAATGGCCCACCA
This sequence comes from Nitrospirota bacterium, assembly GCA_029879555.1. GTDB lineage: Bacteria > Nitrospirota > Nitrospiria > Nitrospirales > UBA8639 > Nitrospira_E. The sequence goes on from JAOUQB010000346.1 coordinate 478, forward strand.
CATCACCCGCAATTCTGGTCAAATCGGTGTTTCCAGGCACCGCCAACATAATACTTCCGCCCACCATGGCGACCCACAGCCATCGAATACTGATGTCCATGTTATGGCCTAAGGTGTTGGCGAGGTGACGGAAAAGGGGGAGAAAACTCGAGCAGGTATTTCACGCGACACATAATGGCTGGATCACTATCGACTTTGTGATTTGAGGAAAGAATCACCAAGCCGCGATAGGCTTCTATCTTGCTCAACAAATAACTCACTTCCATATTCGCATACCGGTCATGGCTCTCCTTCACCTCACTCCGTTTGCCAAACAAGGCATCGGCTTCGTCAAACAACAAGACCGCCCCTTTCTTTTGAGCTGTCTCAAATACCCGAGCCAAATTCTTTTCCGTCTCACCAATGTACTTACTGACGACCTGGCTTAGGTTCACACGATACAGGCTCGTCCGCAACTCTCGCGCAATCATCTCCGCCGCCATTGTCTTCCCCGTTCCACTCGGACCCGCAAATAACGCCAAAACGCATGTGAAATCAGCAGGCAATTTCCTTTTACTAGAAGACAAACCCAGTTGTCGGGTTTCCAGAGCAATCTGCCGAAACATTTCAGTCTGTTTCGCGGAAAAGACTCATCTAAGTCCCTCCTTGCTAGAACGGACTTGGCTTTCTAGCGCTTTAATACAATGCATCGCCCTCATTCACTATTTTTCAACTATGCCAAATGCTTAAAAACGAGTTCCTCTGCCTAGGTAACTCAGAGAAATCAGCATTATTTCAGACGGACCTTGGACCATTGGATAGTTAACGGCACAAATACGGCAGGCGAAAAAGTGGCTGAGGGAGAAGGATTCGAACCCTCCCAGCCTGGAGAAATCAACATACATTTTTTAGTTATTGGCTCCGATTCTTTAACTTCAGCAACTCCGGCTGTAAAACAGGAATATCATCCTTAATGATACTCCAGAGCGTATCGTTATCAATTCCTAAGTACCCATGAATGAGACTAGTTGCGCGTGGCAATCAACTGCCTCCAGGGTATGGCCTAGTTGGAATGGCGTATGATATCTGGATGTGCGTCGCAGCTTCACCAATCAATTCCAAATTACGCAACGAGGCATCATAGATCTGCCCATTATTCACGAATTCACGTTGGTCCAATCCTTCCGTGTAGGCGATCACTTTTTCGACAAAACCAATCATATCGTCAACATAAAAACGCCATTCACGCTCAGGCACTCACAGCCTCCCGTTCAATGAATGGACGCAATTCCTGACGAAGCGCTTTTTCAGTAACCAAATCAACTGGGCACCCCAGAACATCTTCAAGATGAAACTGTACGCCAAAATATTTTTGCGAAGTTGCTGGCCCATCAAATGAGACAAGGATGTCCACATCACTATCAAGCTGCGCTTCATCACGGGCTGTAGAACCAAACACGCTCAATTGGATCACGCCAAAACGTGTTACTAAATCCGGCTTAACGCGAGTCAGAACTTCAAGGACTTTTGATCGCTTCATAATTGAATTTCTTTCTTATAGACCCCAGAGAGCACAACATCGGCAGGAAAAGGAGAGTTGGCTGGGGGAGAAGGATTCGAACCCTCACAGCCAGAACCAGAATCTGACGTCCTACCCTTAGACGATCCCCCAACTACTATTGAGCTTAATTCAGGAGTGAAATGCAGTCAAGACTAGCCATGAACTACCTGGGGCAATTGTTCTAACGCCCTCTTCCTTTTGAGTATCTCTCCCCCTCACCCTGCCCTCTCCGCACATGGGAGAGGGAACAAAAATAAAAGAGGAAAGTTGAAGGTCTTAGCTTTTTACGGCGCGTTCGACGCCTGCACGGATACGCTGAATGCTTCGGTCTTTTCCTAACAGGGCCATGACTTCATAAATGCCGGGGCTGACCGTTCGACCGGTTAAGGCTACACGCAGCGGTTGCGCAATTTTCCCCATTTTTAAGCCTTGCCGTTCAATGAGACCGTGCAAGATCCCCTCAAGTCGTTCTTTGGAAAATTCTGGTTCGGCTGCGATCAATTCAGCCAATTCCCGTAAACTTGGAGCAATGGCCGGGGTGAGGTGTTTGGCTGCAGCGATCTCATCCATCGTGATGGATTCCTCCAGATAGGGAGCCGCGCCATCGACAACATCCAAGAGGGTTTCTGACCGTTCCCGCAAAGGGGGAATTATGGCTTCGACCCCACCGGGAATTCTGGCAATCGCCGCCTCATCATACCCAGCTTTGTGTAAAAATGGCGTAAGCGCTTCGGCCACTCGCCTGGGTTCACTATTCCGAATATATTGTGCATTCACCCATGTGAGCTTTTCCGGATTAAATACGGCAGCCGACGATTGCACATGCTTGAAATCAAAATGCTCCACCATTTCCTGGATGGAAAAAATTTCTTGATCCCCATGCGACCAGCCTAAGCGCACCAGATAATTCACCAGCGCTTCCGGCAAGTAGCCCATTTCCTGGTACGCCAAGACCGAGGTCGCCCCATGCCGCTTTGAGAGCCGCGCTTTGTCCGATCCCAAAATCATGGGGAGGTGCGCAAATTGAGGGACCGGAAAGCCCAAGGCTTCAAAGAGCGGAACCTGTCGTGGTGTGTTGTTCACATGGTCATCTCCGCGAATAACATGAGAAATATTCATGAGTCCATCATCGACCACCACCGAGAAATTATAGGTCGCATAGCCGTTTGACCGCAGAATAATCAGGTCATCCAAGACACTATTGTCGAATACAATGTCCCCTTTAATAAGATCATGAACAACCGTCTGCCCTTCTTGTGGGGCCATAAACCGTAATGCTCCCGTTTCTGAAGGCTCAGATATGCCGCGATTCCGGCATCGGCCATCATATTTAATGGATTCGCCTCGTGCCTGCGCGTCCTTTCTTCGGCTTTCTAATTCTTCGGGGGTACAGATGCACCAATAGGCCAATCCTCGCTTGAACAAATCCATGGCCTTGTCTCGGTACAGGTCTAAGCGATCGGTTTGCCGAATCGGTCCCTCATCCCAGTCCAGACCGGTCCACCGCATGCCTTCCATGATGACCTGGATCGCCTCATCCGTCGACCGATCCCGATCGGTATCTTCGATGCGGAGAATAAAGGTCCCCCCGGAATGCCTGGCAAAGAGCCAATTAAATAAAGCCGTTCGCACACCGCCAATATGCAGAAACCCTGTAGGACTGGGGGCAAACCGTACCCGTACATTATTCATCGTCCTTCACGACCTTTCTTGGTGATTCATTCGACATTCGCCCGCTGATT
>JAOUQB010000347.1 GCA_029879555.1 Nitrospirota bacterium
TGCCCAATCGTGCCCACATTCAAATGCGGCTTCTTCCGCTCAAATTTCGCCTTCGCCATTACCGCCTCTCCTTCATCAACACCTGAAAAATGAATATTTCATGCTCGAAAATCTCATGGGATACAAATGGAGCCCACGACGCGGATCGAACGCGTGACCTCGTCCTTACCAAGGACGTGCTCTACCAACTGAGCTACATGGGCCCTCGTCACAATTTCTCAATACGCGATCATGCTTCCAACCGCCTACTGGCAAACCAACCCCAACAAACAAAAATGGAGCGGGCGATGGGATTTGAACCCACGACAGCCAGCTTGGAAGGCTGGAACTCTACCACTGAGCTACGCCCGCAGTACCCCAAAAATTCTTTAAAGCAAGGCCGTCAAGACAGACAAAAAAATTTAGAGACTTCATAGCATTGCCAATATTCGATATTCAATCTACCGGACATGGTGGGCAGGCAAGGGTTCGAACCTTGGAAGCCGATGGCAGCAGATTTACAGTCTGCCCCCGTTGACCACTTGGGTACCTGCCCATTTGACCAAGTAGGGCCGCTTTCTACACAAACCGTCTTTGAATTACATCATGGAAATTAGATGAAGATCTTTGTGAAGTGAGGCTAGGCAAACATCCTCTCCTGATGATCCCCTTCAACAACCACTCAATCGTACAGGTTTGTTCTTAAGTACAGGAGTGGAAAAAATTTACCCTGCCTGTAAACAGAGTATTATAATTTTCTCAGATGTTTGGGTCAAGATACCTGAGGATCTTTTATTTAATCATAAGTGAGGTGAACTCGGATTTGACAAATACCTATCATCCAAGAGACATTCCTCCAACGCAGAGTTATTAAATTAATAAAGCATCGTCCCTTCTTAGCCAAGATCGCATGCCTCTCCTTATGCGGAGAATTAACCCCATCACATACTTCGGTTGCTTGATGCTGACCTTCGGACTCATATTTGGCGGGATATGGCCATCCCATCAATTATCACACGCACAAGCTAGCTCTTTAGCTGGAAAGGGGTTAGGCACCATTTCCACCCCTACAGGGACAACCATTTTTGTGGAAATCGCCGATTCTCCGGATACACGGACACAAGGCCTCATGTTTCGCTCATCGATGGCGCCTGACCGTGGGATGCTTTTTCTATTTCCTGAACCAGGGGACCATGCGTTTTGGATGAAAAACACGTTGATATCATTAGATATGCTCTGGCTCGATGAATCGGGGACCATTCTTCATCTGGAGGCGAATGTTCCGGTCTGCACTCGAAAGGACGATGGCTGCCCAAGATATCAGGCCCCTCATAAATCACTCCAAATCCTCGAGCTTAATGCCGGCATGGCTAAAAAGCTGGGCCTCGTCGTTGGCAATCGGCTCAAAATCGACTTGCCTCCCATGAGTTTTCCCTATTAAGAATTTCCATCACTTCTGACGGTGGATGCCCACCCCCTTATACGTTTCGCCGAAAGAATACCGTCGACTCGTTGAATTTCCTGAAGAATTAACTCCAAATGAGCCGTATCCTTCACTTCAATCACAAAGTCCAGGACTGCTTTCTGGTCCTCTCTCGTCGTAATTTCGGCTTTTGTAATATTAGCCTTGCATTGAGAGATACCTGAAGAGACCTTGGCCAGCACCCCGGGCCGATCAAGGGTTAGCACCGACACATCCACAGCATGAGGCCCTGTCACATCAGCATCCCATTCTACTTCCACCAACCGATTATGCTCCCATTCCAAAGACTGAAAGTTCGGACAATCAGTTGAATGAATCGTCAACCCACGCCCACGAGTAATATACCCACGGATAGGCTCACCAGGAACAGGCTTGCAGCATTTTGAAAGTTGCATCAGGACATTGTTCGTCCCCCCATAGGTTACTGGTCCATCCTTAAAGAATCCTGGTGACTTGAAGGGAGGAACCACAACCTCATTTTTATCGACAGGGGACGAAGAGAGCTCACTCACTCCCTTGAAATGCTCCACAACCTGATCAGGAGCTAGACGCCCAAATCCCACCATTCGGATAAGCTCGTCCACAGTCTCACAGCCCTTCTTCTTGGCCAGTGCCGCTAATTGCTCTGAGTGCAGAGACAATTCAGCAGCTAAGTGCTGCCGTTGAAACTCTTGCTCTAATAACCGGCGCCCCAGCTCAACCGCTCGCTTTTGTTCTTCGACTTTGAACCAATGCTTAATTTTGGTTTTAGCCTTTGAAGTGCGAACAAACTTCAACCACCCGCGATGCGGCACCTGAGCAGGGGACGTCAAAATTTCTGCCATATCTCCACTATGCAATTGGTACCGAAGAGGGACCAGCTTGCCGTTGATTTTTGCGCCAACACAATGATCCCCAATTTCCGTATGAATCGCATAAGCTAAATCAATCGGGGTCGCCCCCACTGGCACTTCACGCACCTCGCCTTTGGGAGTAAAGACAAACACGACATCGTGGAAAAGATCCAGCTTCACGGAATCCATGAACTGCCGATTGTCCGATAGATCCTTGTGCCACTCCACAAACTGTCGAAGCCAGCCAAAAACTTCCGCATCTCCACCCCCAGCTTTTCTCGGTTCTTTATACAACCAATGCGCCGCCACACCATACTCATTAATCCGGTGCATCTCGGCAGTACGAATCTGAAACTCCACATATTCCCCCTGAGGTCCGACCACCGTAGTATGCAAGGACTGATAGAGATTGGCACGGGGTGTCGCGACATAGTCCTTGACCCGACCAGGAACCGGAGGCCATATCGAATGCACGAGACCCAAAACGGCATAACAATTCATTTTGGAATCGGTCACAATGCGAATCGCCGTCAGGTCATAAATTTCATCGAACGACACCGACCGACGCTCCATTTTTTGGTAAATACTAAACAAATGCTTCGGGCGTCCATCAATCTGTCCGGGAAGGCCCTCCTCAGCCAATGCCTTCTGAGCAATCTGAATGAGGGACTGGATATAAGCCTGTCGTTCCTCATCCTTTTTAGCCAAACGAAGCTTTAACAATGCGCAAGCTTCCGGCTGGAGATATTGAAAACATAAATCCTCTAACTCCTGTTTAATCCAACTCATGCCCAACCGATTCGCTAAGGGCGCATAAATCTCCACAGTCTCTTGGGATATTTTTTTCCGTTTCTCATCCGACAAGCCTTCCAAGGTCTGCATATTATGGAGACGGTCTGCCAACTTAATAAACACCACGCGAATATCATCCGCCATGGACAGCACCATTTTTCGGAAATTCTCAGCCTGCTTCTCTTCGTAGGATTTAAACGGGATCTGTCCAATCTTCGTCACCCCATCCACCAATCGAGCCACATCCGCGCCAAACTCTTTCTCCAATTCTTCTTGCGTAGCCACCGTATCTTCAAGCGTGTCATGCAGGAGTCCTGCAGCAATAGCCGGCACATCTAACTTCATGAAGGTTAAAATTCCCGCCACCGCTAACGGGTGCTGAACATACGGCTCTCCCGTTTGACGCATTTGCCCTTCATGCGCTTTCACGGAATAGTCATACGCGCGCCGAATCAGGCTTGTGTCAGCCTCAGGATGATAGGCCACCACCTGCTCCATCAGCTGCTCAATGTCTGTCAAATGCACAACACTCATCAGATCACATCCTCAATCATCACCACACTGCCCTACTGCAAAAATCATAACAAAAAACCAGGGAAATTGTTGAAGTCTCTTTCATCTGACATCCCACCTACTCGCCTTAGTATCTGTTCCCTAATC